>CAXGVP010000107.1:0-8848 GCA_964013055.1 uncultured Albimonas sp. | reverse complement strand
CGGCCGCGCCGAGAAAACCCAGGTGGGCCGCGTCGGCGAGCTGGAGGCGGCGCTGGGCCTCTTCCTGGCGGTCGCGGGCGGCGGTCTCGAACAGGGAGGCCGCGATCACGGCGACGGCGATCGCCGCCAGGATCGCGACGGCGGCGGGGGTCAGGCGCAGGATGCGGGCCCGAATGGTCATGCGCGGCGGTCTCCCGGTCATGGATCGGGCGGACCCTGCGTCGGGGAAGCTTTACAGCGGGTGAATCCGGGCCTCGGCCACAACGCGGAACGGCCGGGGCTTTCGCCCCGGCCGCTTGCGGTTTCTCGATCCGGCGCAGGCCCTTAGAGGGTGCGCTCCACCTCCTGGGTGGTGAAGATCTCGATGACGTCGCCTTCGCGGATGTCCTCGTAGTTCTGGAAGGCCATGCCGCACTCCTGGCCGGAGCGAACCTCGTTCACCTCGTCCTTGAAGCGCTTCAGCGTCTTCAGCTTGCCCTCGTGGATCACCACGTCGTCGCGCAGCAGGCGGACGCCCGCCGACTTGCGCGCCACGCCCTCGGTGACCTCGCAGCCCGCGACCTTGCCGACGCCGGTGACCTTGAAGACCTCCTTGATCTTCGCATAGCCGATGAAGGTCTCGCGGACCTCGGGCTTGAGAAGACCCTGGGCGGCCATCTTCACGTCGTCCACCAGGTCGTAGATCACCGAGTAGTAGCGGATCTCCACGCCCTTCTGGTTGGCGGCTTCGCGGGCCGGCGCGTTGGCGCGGACGTTGAAGCCGATCACCGGCATGTTCGACGCCTCGGCCAGGCCCACGTCGGTCTCGGTGATCGCGCCGACGCCGGAGTGGACCACGCGGACGCGCACGTCCTCGTTGCCGATTTTTTCCAATGCCTGGACGATGGCTTCAGCAGAGCCCTGGACGTCCGCTTTGACCAGGACCGGCAGCTCGGCGACGTTCTCGTCGGCCTTGGCCTGGGCCAGCAGCTGATCGAGGGTGCCGCGGGCGCCGGCGGCGGCCTGCTTCTCCTTGGCCTTGCGCTGGCGGTAGTCGGCGATCTCGCGGGCCTTGCCCTCGGACTCGACCACGTTCAGCACGTCGCCGGCGGCCGGCGTGCCCTGGAGACCCAGCACCTCGACGGGAACCGACGGGCCGGCCTCGTCCACGCGCTCGCCCTGGTCGTTGATCAGGGCGCGCACGCGGCCCCACTGCTCGCCGACCACGAAGATGTCGCCGCGCTTCAGGGTGCCGCGCTGCACCAGGACCGTGGCGACAGGGCCGCGGCCGGTGTCCAGCTTGGCCTCGATCACGGCGCCCTCGGCCTCGCGCTCGGGGTTGGCCTTCAGCTCGAGGATCTCGGCCTGCAGGGCCACGGCCTCGAGCAGGGTCTCGAGACCGGCGCCGGTCTTGGCCGACACCTCGACGTCCTGGACGTCGCCCGACATCTCCTCGACCACGATCTCGTGCTGCAGCAGGTCGGTGCGCACCTTCTGGGGGTCCGCGCCCGGCTTGTCGCACTTGTTGATCGCGACGATGATCGGCACGTTCGCCGCCTTCGCGTGGTGGATGGCCTCGATCGTCTGGGGCATCACCGCGTCGTCGGCCGCGACCACCAGGATCACGATGTCCGTCACCTGCGCGCCACGGGCGCGCATCGAGGTGAAGGCGGCGTGGCCCGGCGTGTCGAGGAAGGTCACCGGCGCGCCCGAGTCCGTCGTCACCTGGTAGGCGCCGATGTGCTGGGTGATGCCGCCGGCCTCGCCGGAGACGACGTTGGCCTTGCGGATCGCGTCCAGCAGCGAGGTCTTGCCGTGGTCGACGTGGCCCATGATCGTCACCACCGGGGCGCGCGGCTTCAGCTCGCCCTCGGCGTCGACGGTGGTGGAGATCGCGTCCTCCACGTCCGAGTCGGAGACGCGCACGACCGTGTGGCCGAACTCCTCGACCACCAGGGTCGCGGTGTCCGCGTCGAGCGTGTCGTTGATGGTGACCATCATGCCCGACTTGAACAGCATCTTGACCACGTCCGCGGCGCGTTCGGCCATGCGGTTGGCAAGCTCCTGCACCGTGATCGCGTCAGGCACGTTCACGTCGCGCATGACCTTTTCACGCTCGGGCCCGCGGCCGCCCATCTGGCGCTTCTGACGCTCCTGCTTGCGGCGCATGGCGGCGAGCGAGCGCTGGCGCCCGCCCTCGTCGCCCGAGGTCGCCGAAGAGATGGTCAGCTTGCCGGAGCGACGACGCTCGTCGGCGCCACGGCCGCGGCTGGGCTTCTTATCGTCGGCCGGGGGCGCGCGACGCGGCGGCGGCGTGCCGCGCATCGGACGCTCCTTGCCCTCGCCCTCGGCGGGGGGGGCGGAGGCCGGATCGGGCGCGGCGATGCGGGCGGCTTCACGCTCCGCCTTGGCGCGCTCGCGCTCCTTCTTGTCGGCGTCGGCCTTCTTGCGGGCTTCCTCCTCGGCGGCGAGCCGCTCGGACTCCTCGCGCTCGCGGCGGATCTGCTCCTCGGCCTCCTTGCGCTCGCGCTCTTCCTTCTCTTTCAGAAGGCGCTGACGGTCGGCCTCGCGTTCCTTGGCCTCGGCTTCTTCCTTGGCGCGACGGGCGCCTTCGTTCTGCTTGGCGGCCTCGAGCGCCTTCTTGCGGCGCTCGTATTCCTCGGGCGACAGGCTTTTCAGCACGTTGCCCTTGCCCTGACGGCGCTGGGGCTTGGCGTCGGAGCCAGCCGCGCGCTGGGCGGCCGCGGCCGCAGGGGCCTCGGCGCCGCCGGTCGGGCGCACGGAGCCGGAGCCCCCGCGCAGGCCCGAGGCCACGGAGGGCCGGGGCGCGGCCGCGCCGGCAGAGGCCGGCGAGGCGGGGGCGGAGGTCGCGGCTGCGCCCTCGCCCGGCTTCGTCAGCTTCTTGCTGCGCTTGGTCTCCACCACGACCGACTTCGTCCGGCCATGGCTGAAGCTCTGCCGGACGCGTCCGGGGCCTTCGCCGCCGGGACGCGATCGGGTCTTCATGCCGCCGGATTTGTCGTTGCCGTCCATTCTGTCGTCCATCAACGTCCTGTTCGCCTTCGCGCCAAGCTGATCGCCGGACCAGGTCTCGGGCGCCCGGCTGCGTTTCGCGGCGGGGTCCGGGACCCCTCCACGGCCATCAGGGCCCCGCCGGGTGGCGGCGCCCCTCTCGTTCTTCCGCGGCGCCGGTCAGGCCGGCCCCGCCTCGGGGTCGATATCCCGGCGACCCTCTGCCGGAGAAGCGATTCTCCCGGCAGGGCCGTCGCCGGTCTGGCGATCCACACCCCCGCTCCCGGCCGGGTCCGGCTCCGGCCCGGCGTCGCCCCAAGCGGGGAGCGAGGTGGGTCGGAAGCCCGCCAGCCGCTCCGCATCCCGGAGGAAACGGTCGGCGGCTCCGCCGGCGTCAAGCGCGGCGTGTATCACATAGTCCCGCCCGAAGGCCAATCCCAGTTCTTCGCTGGAAAGGACATTCACCACGGAAGAGTCCCGGGCCAGCGGGCGAAGCTTGCCCAGGCCCTGGTCCGACCCGTCGCGCGCATGGAGAAGCGCAGCGGTCGGACCCTGCTTGAGCCGAGCCTTTACCTTCTCGAACCCCGTCACCGCAAGCCCCGCCTTCCTGGCGAGGCCCAGCGAATCGACCGCGCGGCGCGCCAGCAACGATTCGAGCAGCTCTTCGAGCCCCTCGGGAACCGTCGCCTGCGTCCGCGCCGCCCGCGAGAAGGCCCGCTTCTTCACCGCGGTGCGCAGCGAGTCGCGGTCCGAACTCAGCCAGACGCCCCGGCCGGGGAGCTTTTCGGCGAGATCGGGAACGATCTCGCCGTCGGGCCCCACCACGAAGCGGATCAATCCGTGGATCGACCCGCTCTCGCCGGAGACGATGCAGCGCCGCTCGGGACCCTCTTCACGGACCTTGCGTCGTCCACCTCTCGTCATGATCGCGCCTCCGTGCCGGGAGCCGCGATCAGGCCTCGGCCTCCTCCTCGGCCGCGTCGCCTTCTTCGGCGGCGGCGATGTCTTCCTCGGTGACCCAGCCGAGGCCGAGTCGGGCGCGCATGACCATGGCCTGCGCTTCCTCGAGGCTGACGTCGAAGGGCTCGAGCACGCCGTCGTCCTTCTGGCGCTTGCCTTCGACGACCGTCCAGCCGCCCGCAAGCTCCCAGTCGGCGCAGGTGGCGAAATCCTCAAGCGTGAGGACGCCGTCCTGCGCCAGCGCCAAGATCATCTGGGGCGTCAGGCCCTCGAATTCAACCAGGTCGTCCTGCACGCCCAGCTCGCGGGCCTTCTCCAGCGCCTGCTGGTTGAGCTCCTCGAGGCTTTCGCGGGCGCGGGCCTGGAGCTCCTCGGCGGTCTCGTCGTCGACGCCCTCGATGGACAGCAGCTCGTCCATGTCGACGTAGGCGACTTCCTCGAGGGTGGTGAAGCCCTCGGAGACCAGCAGCTGGGCGACGAACTCGTCGACGTTCATGGTCTCCATGAACAGGTTGGTGCGCTCGGCGAACTCGGCCTGGCGGCGGGCGGATTCCTCCTCCTCCGTCAGGATGTCGATGTCCCAGCCGGTCAGCTGCGAGGCGAGGCGCACGTTCTGGCCGCGGCGGCCGATGGCGAGCGAGAGCTGCTCGTCCGGCACCACCACCTCGATGCGGCGGGCGTCCTCGTCGAGCACGACCTTGGCGACCTCGGCGGGCTGCAGGGCG
Source organism: uncultured Albimonas sp. (assembly GCA_964013055.1). Taxonomy (GTDB): domain Bacteria; phylum Pseudomonadota; class Alphaproteobacteria; order Rhodobacterales; family Rhodobacteraceae; genus Albimonas. The sequence goes on along the minus strand of CAXGVP010000107.1, from coordinate 4,172 downwards.
TTGACGATGAAGGTCGCGGGGTCCTCGGACCACGGGATGATGTCGATCTTCTCGCCCGAGAGCTCGGAGACGACGGCCTGCACGCGGCTGCCGCGCATGCCGACGCAGGCGCCCACGGGGTCGATGGAGCTGTCGTGAGAAATCACGCCGATCTTGGCGCGCGAGCCGGGGTCGCGCGCGACCGCCTTCACCTCGATGACGCCGTCGTAGATCTCGGGCACTTCCATCTTGAAGAGCTCGGACATGAACTCCGGAGCGGTGCGCGAAAGAAAGATCTGCGGGCCGCGGGTCTCGGCGCGGACGTCGCGGATGAAGGCGCGGATGCGGTCGCCGTTGCGATACATCTCGCGCGGGATCAGCTGGTCGCGACGGATCACGCCCTCGCCCCGGCCGAGGTCCACGATGACGTTGCCGTATTCGACCCGCTTCACCACGCCGTTGATGATGGTGCCGACGCGGTCCTTGTACTCGTCGTACTGGCGCTCGCGCTCGGCCTCGCGGACCTTCTGCACGATCACCTGCTTGGCGGTCTGGGCGGCGATGCGGCCGAACTCCAGCGTCGGCAGCGGCTCGGCGATGAAGTCGCCGGGCTCGGCCTCGGGGTTCATGGCGCGGGCTTCGCTGAGCGCGATCTCGGTGAAGTGGTTCTCCACCTCCTCGACGACCTCGCGGGCGCGGGACATGCGCAGCTCGCCGGTCTTGCGGTCGATCTCGGCGCGGATGTCGTACTCGGCGCCGTAGCGCGAGCGGGCGGCCTTCGCGAGGCTGTCCTCCATCGCCTCGATCACCAGGACGGGATCGATCAGCTTCTCGCGGGCGACCGCGTCGGCGATCTGCAGCAGCTCAAGCCTGTTTGCGCTGACCATCGTCATCCTCCTCGTCGCCGCCGTCCGGGGCGTCGGTTTCGTCGTCGCCATCCTCGCCGGAGGCGTCCTCGATTTCGTCGTACAGACTTTCGTCCATGTCGGGCAGGGCGGTGCCGGCGGCCTTGCGGGCCTTTAGCGATTCGGCGATCAGCGCGTCGCTCAGCAGCAGCTTGGCGTCGGCGATCCACTCGAACTTCAGGCCGATGACGCCCTCGGGGATGCGGATCAGGACCTCGTCGTCCTCGACCCCCTCCAGCTCGCCCCTGAAGCGCTTGCGGCCGTCGATCATCTCGTTGGTCTCGAGCTTGCACTCCCAGCCGGCGAAGCGGTCGAAGTCCTTCAGCCGGGTCAGGGGGCGGTCGATGCCGGGCGAGGAGACCTCGAGCGCATAGGCGCCCTCGACGGGGTCGTCCACGTCCAGCGCGGCCGAGACGGCGCGGGAGAGGTCGGCGCAGTCGTCGACCTCCATCGTGCCGTCGGGGCGCTCGGCCATGATCTGCAGGGTGGCGCGTTTGGCGCCGCCCATGAAGCGCAGGCGCACCAGCTCGAAGCCCATGCCTTCCACGGTGGGGCGCACGATCTGCGCGATGCGCTGGTCGAGCGGGGCTTTCGCCACCAGGCCGGTGATGTCGCGATCGGTCATTCGGTCGCTCCAGAAAAGAAAAAGGCGGGCCGCAGCGGCCCGCCCTTTCGGTCCGGTCGTCGAAGGCTTCCGAGGAGGCCAGCGACGCCGCTATGTCGAGGGGCATATATACCCCGGCGACCTCCGCGGCAAGGGGGCTCTCAGCCCCGCCTGCGGCGGCGCGAGAGCAGCGCCAGCCCGCCCAGGCCCGCGGCCAGCAGGGGCGCGGCGGCGGGCAGGGGCACGGCCGAGGCCTCGACGGTCAGCTGGATCGAGTCGTTGGGCAGGGCGAAGCTGTAGCTGCCCGGCGTCGCGCCCAGCAGGGTCAGCGACGGGACCGGGGTCAAGAACGACCCCGAGAGGAGCTGGCCGGAGATGTAGTCCCCGGGCAGGACGATCGCCCCCTCCCCCGGCTCGTCGGGATTGGCGGCGAAGTAGAACGGGGCGCCGATGATGGCGATTTCGCCGCCGGCGCCCGGGCCGGAACCGTAGGGCTGCCATTCCTCGCCCGGGGCGGCGGAGAAGGTGTAGACGGCGAGGTCGTCGGGGTCGAAGGCGCCCAGCGCAGGGATTTCGGGCTGGATCACCCCGGTGACGGTGGGGGGCGGCGGGACCTCGAGCGTTTGCAGCGTGAGGCCGGTCAGGTCGAGGGAGCCGGTGTAGGACACCGACACCCCGAGATCCGTGTCGGAGATGACGACCTGCATCAGGGCGGAGGCCGGCGCGGCGCTCAGCAGGGCGAAGGCGGACGCGACGAGCGCCGGGCGGACGATGGAACGCATTGGAAAACCTCGAAACACATACCCTGGCGACAGGGGCTGTTCAGAAGTGTTAACGGAATCGGATGATGCGGCAAGCGCCTGCGCCGCGTGACGTGGCGGCGTGGCGGGCGTCGTCCGGGGGGGGGCGTCAGGCCGCCGCCCCCAGCGCCGGCAGGGGCTTCTCGCGCACCGGCAGGTGGCAGGCCGCCGAGAACAGGCTGATCGCCACCCCGATCCACCACACGGCGTTGTAGTCTCCGAAGCGGTCGTGCAGCGCGCCGCCCAGCCACACGCCCAGGAAGCCGCCGACCTGGTGGGAGAAGAACACGATCCCGTAGAGCGTGCCCATGTAGCGCATGCCGTGGATGAAGCCGACCAGCCCCGCCGTCAGCGGCACGGTGGCCAGCCACAGCGAGCCCATGGCGACCGAGAAGAACAGCACCGTCGCCGGCGTCATCGGGATCACGATGAAGGCCGCGCAGACGGCCGCGCGCAGCAGGTAGATCACCGTCAGCAGCCAGCGCTTGGGGAACACGCCCCCCAGCCGCCCCGCCAGCAGCGTGCCGCCGATGTTCGCCGCCCCGATCAGCGCCAGCGCCCAGCCCCCCAGCGCCGCGGTCGAGGAGATCCCGACCGAGGCCAGCAGCCCCACCGGGTCGACGGCCGCGCAGGCCTCGGTGATGAAGGCGGGGAAGTGGGCGGTGATGAAGCCCAGCTGGTAGCCGCAGGAGAAGAAGCCCAGGAAGATCAGGATGAAGGAGGGGTCGGTCATCGCCCGCTTCACCGCGGCGCCCAGCGAGCCTCCGTCCGCCGGCGCCCCCGGCGCGGCCGGCGCCGGCGCGCCGGTGGTCAGCGGCAGCAGCAGCGCCGCCGCGCCCAGGATCGCCACGCAGATCAGGAACACGTCCTCCCAGGCCATGCCGGTCAGCAGCATCCCCAGGATCGGCGGCAGCACCAGCTGGCCGACCGAGGCCGCCGAGGTCACGATCCCCAGCGCGAGGCTGCGGTTGGAGTCCGACGCCTCGCGCCCCACCGCGCCCAGGATCACGCCCAGGCCCGAGCCCGCGATGCCGAAGCCGATCAGCACGTTGAGCAGCTGGTGCCCCGCCGGCGTCGTCGCCCAGGCCGAGCCCAGCAGCCCCGCCGCATAGATCGCGAGCCCCAGGGCCAGCGTGCGCCGGGTGCCGAATTTCTCGGCCATCGCCGCGAAGGCCGGCTGCGCCGCGCCCCAGGCGAGGTTCTGCAGGGCGATGGCGAGGGAATATTCCGCCCGCGGCCAGCCGAAGCTCTGCTCGATGGGGATCTGGAACAGGCCGAAGGCGGCCCGCACCCCGAAGCCCAGCGCCAGCACCACGGCGCCCGAGATCAGCATCGGGGTGAACAGGCGATCCGGGCGGGCGGTCTGGGCGGTCATCGGTCTGGTCCTCACGGGGCGGGGGAGGCGGGCGTCGGGGCCCCCTCCCGTCGCCAGATGCGCAGGCTTATGCCGCGCGTCGGGTTCAGGATCTCGGGCGCGCCCGGGGTCAGGCCGGCCTCGGCGAGCAGCGCCTCGGGCCCGCGGCCGGGGCCGAGGCCCGAGAACGCCGGCCGGCCCCCCGGCAGCGGGCAGTCGGGGTTGGTCGCCAGGTGGAAGGCGTCGAAGCCGGGCTGGCCGGGGGCGGGGCGCAGGAACAGGTCGAAGGCCGCGCGCCCGCCGGGCACGCCGATGCGCCCGCCGCCGGGGGCGACCTCGGCCAGCATCGCGGCGGGGGGGACGTCGGCGGGGTTCCACCACCAGACGTCCTCGCGCCGGCTCAGGCCCCGCGCGGCGCGGCTCATCACCACCCGCAGGCGGTTCGCGCGGTTCGGCGTCGCCTCGTGGCTGGCGCGGGCGAGCACGGTGGCCACGCAGGCGTCGAGCGCCGCCTGGAAGCGTGCCCAGTC
>CAXGVP010000106.1:0-8905 GCA_964013055.1 uncultured Albimonas sp. | reverse complement strand
GAGCCCCGCCGCCCCCGATCCCGCCGCCCCCGACCCCGCCGCCGTGCGCGAGGATGCGCCGCCCGCAGGGCGCGAGCGTGCGGCTGCGAGCACCGTGCGGGTCCCGGCGGCCCGGCTCGACGGGCTGATGGATCGCGTGGGCGAACTGGTGATCGCCCAGGCCCGCCTCGACCGCATCGCGGGACAGAGCGACGACCCCGCCCTGAAATCCGTGGCCGAGGAGATGGCGCGCCTCTCCTCCGGGCTGCGCGACCTGACGATGGGCGTGCGGATGATGCCGATCGGCGCCCTCTTCGGCCGCTTTCGACGGCTGACCCACGACCTCTCGCGCGATCTCGGCAAGGAGATCGTGTTCGAGACCTCGGGCGAGGACACCGAGCTCGACAAGACCATGATCGAGCAACTGGCCGATCCGCTGGTGCACCTGATCCGCAACGCCGCCGACCACGGGCTGGAGGGGGGCGAGGCGCGACTCGCCTCCGGCAAGCCCGCCGCCGGGACCCTGCGCCTGACCGCCGAGCATGTGGGGGCCGAGGTCGCGATCACCCTGGCCGACGACGGCAAGGGCCTCGACGCCGCCCGCATCCGCGCCCGCGCGATCGAGGCGGGCCTGCTGGGCGAGGACGAGGACCTGCCCGAAGCCGCCCTCCACCGCCTGATCTTCGAGCCGGGATTCTCCACCGCCGCGCAGGTCACCTCGCTGTCGGGCCGCGGCGTCGGCATGGACGTGGTGCGCCGCACGGTCGAGGGGCTGCGCGGGGTGATCGACGTCTCCTCGACCCCGGGCGAGGGCACGGCCGTCGCCCTGCGCCTGCCGCTGACGCTGGCCATCGTCGACGGCCTGCTGGTGCGCGTGGGGGCCGAGCGCTACGTGATCCCGCTCGCCGCCGTCGAGGAATGCGTGGAACTGCCGGGCGAGGCCGACCGCGCCAGCTCCGGGCGCAGCTTCCTGAACCTGCGCGGCGAGCTGACGCCGTTCCTGCGCCTGCGCGAGCTGTTCGCCGCGCAGGAGCCTGCGGACCCCCACCAGAAAGTGGTGGTGGTCGCCTCGGGCGACCTGCGGGTGGGGCTGGTGGTGGACCAGATCCTCGGCGACGCCCAGACGGTGATCAAGCAGCTGTCGCGCCTGCACGCGGGGCTGAAGACCTTCTCCGGCGCCACGATCCTGGGCGACGGCGCGGTGGCGCTGATCCTCGACGTGATGAACCTGGTCGCCTTCGGACAGGCGCAGGAGACCCGCGCCCGCGCCGACCTGATGGGGAGCGCGGCATGAGCCAGACCGAAGCCGGCGCCGCCCAGATGGTGACCCTGCGTCTCGACGGCGAACTGTTCGCGATCCCCGCCGAGCATGTGCGCGAGATCATCGACCCCCAGGGCTTCACCCGCGTGCCCAACGCGCCCGCCTTCTGCGACCGGCTGATCAACGTGCGCGGCACGATCGCGCCGCTGGCCGACTTCCGCGTCGTCTTCGGGATGGAGCGGCGGCCGATCGACCGCGACAGCCGCATCGTGGTGGTCGAGATCGAAATCGAGGGAGAGCCGCTGATCGCGGGCGTGCTCGCCGACAAGGTCGAGGACGTCTCGGAACTCGTCCGCGCCGACATGGCCCCGCCGCCCCGCGTGGGCATGCGCTGGCCGGCCGAGGCGATCCGCAGCATCGCCAGACGGAACGACGAATTCGTCGTCCTGCCCGACCTCGAAAGACTGTTCGCCACCGACGCGGGCTCCCGCGCCGGCGCTTTCAACCGACCGGACTCGAACCGGGGGGAGCACGCATGAGACTGACGATCAAGACCAAGCTCGGGGCCGCGTTCGGCGCGGTGATCCTGATGTCGGGCGCCGGCATGTTCCTGGCCATCGACAGCCTGGGCCGGCTGAACGACTCGATCAATTCGATGACCTCGGGCGAGGTCCGACGGCTCGAGCTCGCCGGCCAGATGCAGATCCAGCAGCTGCGCGCCCAGCGCGACATCCGCGCCTACCTCCTCGCCGACACGGTGGTCGAGCGCACCGAGCTGGAGGCCGCGATCACCGAGACCGACCAGCAGATCGTCGAACTGCGGCGCGAGCTCGAGTCCATCGTCACCGACGAGGGACGGGTCCTGCTGGCCGACGTGCTCTCGGCGCGCGACGCGCTCTCCCGGATCAACGCCGATGTGTTGAAGATGGGCGCGGACGGCCGTCGGATCGAGGGCGTGCGCCTGCTCTCCGAGCAGGGCCGCCCCGCCTGGCTGCAGATGCAGGGCGCTCTCGACGCGGTGACCGGGAACAACCGCGAGGAGATGCTCCACGCGGTCGAGAGCACCGACCGCCTCTACGACACCAGCCGGCTGCTGCTGCTGAGCATTCTCGCCGGCTCGGCGCTGATCGGCGCGGCTGCGGCGACCTGGATCGTGATCTCGCTGACCCGCGCGGTGGCCCAGGCGGGCCGACTGGCGGAGCGGGTGGCCGAGGGCGACCTGTCGGCGTCCGCCCGGGCGAACTCCAACGACGAGATCGGCGACCTCGTGAACATGCTCAACAACATGGTGTCGCGCCTGCGCGACGTCGTGGGCGACGTCTCCGCCGCCGCGCGCAACGTCGCCTCGGGGTCCGAGGAGATGTCCTCGACCGCCGAGCAGCTGTCGCAGGGGGCGACCGAGCAGGCGAGTTCGTCCGAGGAGGCCTCCGCCTCGATGGAAGAGATGACCTCCACCATCAAGCAGACCGCCGACAACGCCTCCCAGACGGAGACCATCGCCCGTCAGTCCGCCAACCACGCCCGCGAGAGCGGCGACGCGGTCGGCGAGGCGGTGACCGCGATGAAGACCATCGCCGAGAAGATCATGGTGGTGCAGGAGATCGCCCGCCAGACCGACCTGCTGGCCCTGAACGCCGCCGTCGAGGCCGCTCGCGCCGGCGAGCACGGCCGCGGCTTCGCGGTGGTCGCCTCCGAGGTGCGCAAGCTCGCCGAACGCTCCGAGGCGGCGGCGGCGGAGATCTCGTCGCTCTCCTCCTCCACCGTCGGCGCGGCGGAGCGCGCGGGCGACATGCTCTCGAAGCTGGTGCCCGACATCCTGCGCACCTCCGAGCTGGTCGAGGAGATCTCGGCCGCCGCGCGCGAGCAGACCACCGGCGCCAGCCAGGTGAACATGGCGGTGCAGCAGCTCGACAAGGTCACCCAGCAGAACACCGCCGCGGCCGAGGAGATGTCCTCCACCGCGGAGGAGCTCGCCAGCCAGGCCGAACAGCTGCAGTCTGCCATCGGCTTCTTCCGCCTCGACGGATCCGCCGCGACCCAGGCGGCGGCGCCCCGCCGCTCGGGGGAGGAGCGTCGCTCCGCGCCGCGTCCGGCCGCGCGCCCCAGCCGCGGGGGCTTCGACCTCGACCTCGGCTCCGGCGAGGATGAGCTGGATCGCGATTTCCAGCGCGCCGAAGCCGCGGGCCGCAGGGGCCGGGCGGCATGAGCGCGCGCTCGAGCCGTCCGGCGCCCCCGGCCACGGCCGTCGCCGAAGGCGGGCAGTACGTCACCCTCGGCGTGGACGGCGACCGCTACGCCGCGCCGGTCTCCCGCGTGCGGGAGATCCTGGACCTGCGGCCCATCGCGCGGCTGCCCCGCGCGCCGGCGGAGCTGCTGGGCGTGATCGACGTGCGCGGGCGGAGCATTCCGGTGGTCGACCTGCGCTGCCTGCTCGGGCTGCCGCCCGGGCTCGACGACGTGCAGACCCGCATTCTGGTGCTGCACGTCGGACGCAGGGGGGACGACGGGGGCGGGCCGACGACCGTGGGCCTGAAGGCCGACCGGGTGTTCGAGGTGGCGCCGCTGGACGACGACGCGCTCGAGGCGCCCCCCGACGGCGGCGCGCGCTGGCGGCTGGAGGCCGTGGCCGGAGTCGCGCGCCGCAATGGCGCCTTTGTGACGGTGCTCGATCTCGACCGCCTGCTCGACGGCGCGATCACGGCCGCGGCCGACCTCGCGCCCTCCGCGGCGACGGCCTGACCGCGGCGCGATGACCCGCTCCCCCGCCCCCCGCCCTTTCCGAGGCGCCGAGGCGGCGATCCGCTCTCTTTCCAGGACACCTGCCCGACATGTCGCGTCCCGAAACCGCAGACCGGATGGAGCCGCGCCAGTTCGACCGCCTCGCGGCGATGGTCGAAGCGGACGTCGGCATCCAGCTGCCGGCCTCGAAGCGCGAGATGGTCGAAGGGCGGCTGCGGAAATGGGCGCGGTCGGAGGGGTTCGAGACGCTGCGCGACTACGCCGCCCATGTGCTGAGCGCGCCGCGCACGGGCGAGAGCTGGACGCACGTCATCGACGCGCTGACCACCAACAAGACCGACTTCTTCCGGGAGCGTCCCCACTACGACATGCTTGAGAGCCGGATCGTCCCCGAACTGCTCGCCGACCGCCGCCCCGGCAGCCATCCCCGGCTGAAATTCTGGAGCGCGGCCGCCTCGACCGGGGCCGAGTTGTGGAGCGCGGGCATGGTGCTGGGCTCGATGGCGCTGGCGCGGCGCGACTTCGACTTCGCCCTGCTGGGCACCGACATTTCGACCGAGGTGCTCGAGACCGGCCGCCGCGCGATCTACCCGTTGGAGCAGTTGGACCCGGTTCCCAGGGACCTCGCCCGACGCTGGCTGCTGCATGGCGCCGGCCCCCGGGCCGGCGGCCAGGCCCGCGTCGTGCCCGAGCTGCGCCGCCGCGCCCGGTTCGAACGGCTGAACCTGATGGACCCCAGCTACCCCATGGACCGCGACGTGGACGTCATCTTCCTGCGCAACGTGCTGATCTATTTCTCGCGCGCCCAGCAGTCGGCCGTCGTCTCGCGCCTGGTCGATCACCTGCGCCCCGGCGGCTGGCTGGTGCTGGGTCATTCCGAGGCGCCATCGGGCGACGATCCCCGGCTGGAGGCCATCGCGCCGGCCGTGTTCCGCCTGGTCCCGGAGGCCCGCCGATGATCCTCGCCCCTTGCCGCGTGCTGATCGTGGACGACTCCGCCTCCGCCCGCCAGGCGCTGGCCCGCATCGTCGAGGGGGATCCCACGCTGGAGGTCATGGCCGTGGCCGGCGACCCCTATGCCGCGGCCGAGAAGATGCGCCGCGAGATGCCGGACGTGATCCTGCTCGACGTCGAGCTGCCGCGGATGGACGGGCTGACCTTCCTGCGCAAGCTGATGGCGCAACGCCCGGTGCCGGTGGTGATCTGCTCGGGCCACGCCGCCGCCGGCTCCGAGATCGCGATGCAGGCGCTGGAGGCTGGCGCTGTCGAGGTGATCGAGAAGCCCCGCATGGATGTCGCCCGCGGGCTGGAGGAGGCCTCGCAGCGCATCCGCCAGTGCATCCGCGCCGCCGCCCAGGCCCGCCTGCGCGGCGCTCCGGCGCGCGCCCTCGCCCGGCGCCCGACCGCGCCCGCCCGCGTGGCGTCCACCACGGTGGAGCCCAGGCTCAAAGCCGACGTGATCCTCGCCCCGCTCTCGCCCGCGCGGCTGGAGGAGGTGCGCCTGTCCACTCCGCGCACCCTGCCGGTGATCTGCGTAGGGGCCTCGACCGGCGGCACCGAGGCGCTGCGCGACCTGCTGCTGCAGATGCCCGCCGACGCGCCCGCGACGGTGATCGTGCAGCACATGCCGGCCGGCTTCACCGCCGCCTTCGCCCGCCGGCTCGACCAGACCGTGGCGATGACCGTGCGCGAGGCCGCCGACAACGACGAACTGCGCCCGGGGCTGGCCCTGATCGCGCCGGGGGACCATCACCTCGCGCTCCGCCGCATCGGCGCGGGCTACCGGGTGCGGGTGCTCGACGGACCGTTCGTGTCGCGCCACCGGCCCTCGGTGGACGTGCTGTTCCGCTCCGCCGCCCAGGGCGCGGGGCCGAACGCGGTGGGCCTGATCATGACCGGGATGGGCGACGACGGCGCCGACGGCCTGGCCGAGATGCGCGCCGCCGGCGCCCGCACCCTTGCCCAGGACGAGGACAGCTGCGTGGTCTTCGGCATGCCGAAGGAGGCGATCGCCCGAGGCGGGGTCCAGCAGCAGGCCCCGCTGGACCGGCTGGGCCGCCTCGCCATCGCCGCCGCCCTCGACGCGCGGAGGACGCCATGACCCTCGCCGCCCTCGCGGACGCCGACCCCGACCTCGCCGGAGAAACGCCGGAGCTCGTGCGCCGCATCGGCGCCTGCCGCCAGCATCTGATCGAGGATTTCGACGCCGCCGCCGAGACGCTCGCGAACCAGGGCGCCGCGCTGGAAGCCGTTGCCGCCGGCTTCCGCGAGGCGCTCGCCGGCTTCGAGAGCGGGGACCTGAGCGCGGCCTCCGGCCAGCTCGCCGCGCTGAGCGCCCGCAGCGGCGCGCTGCGCGGCCGCCTCGCCGAGGAGGCCGAGCAGCTTGAGGCGCTTTCCGGCATGGTGCAGACGGCGCGCGCCCCGCTTGCGGAGCTGGCGCGGATCATCCGCACGATCTCGATGGTGTCGGTGACGGCTCGGGTCGCGGCGAGCCGCCTCGCCGGCTCCTCCGCCGCCGGCGAGGTGCTGGCGCGCGACATGGCGCAGCTCGCCATCGACGCCGACCGTGGCGTGCGGGAGGTGAGCGAGCACTACGAGCATTTGCGCCAGAGCTTCGCCGAGATCTCGCAGCGCCACGCCGCCCTGCGCGGCGGGGTCGAGCGGGATCTCGTAGCCTGTCTTGGCCGGCTGGAGCGCCAGGCCCGGGATCTCGACGTCGAACGGGCCCGCGTGCACCAGGCGGGCCAGGCCGCGGTGGCGCTGGTCGACCGGATCGGTCAGCAGGTCTCCACCGCGCTGATGGCGGTGCAGGCGGGCGACGCCCTGTCCCAGCGTCTCGACCACGTCGGCCACGGCCTGATGCGGATCGACGAGGCGCGCGCCGAGGACCCGGTTGCGGCCGACCTGGGACTGCGGATCCAGGCCGCGCAGCTCGACGCCGCCGCCGGGATCCTGGAAGACGAGAGCGACACGATTGAAACCACGCTCGGCGCGCTGGCCTCCGACGTCCGCGACGGCATGTCCGATCTCTCCCGCGTGCAGGGCGTCCTCGCGGACCGCGCCATGGCCTCGTACGAGGCCGAGGCTCGCCAGGCCGACGCGCTGCTCGATCGCTGCGAGCAGGACGCGCAGACGCTGGACCGGCTCGCCGAGACCGCCGCCAGCGAGGTCGTCGCCCTCGGCCGTCGCCTCGACGCGATCCGCGACATCGAGCAACGCATGCAGCTGGTCAGCCTGAACGCGACGATCCGCTGCTCGAAGCTGGCCGGCGAGGGTCGGGCCCTGGTCGTCGTCGCCCAGCAGCTCTCGGAGCTGAGCCTGGACACCCGCGTGCAGGCCCTGGCCGCGATGCGCCCGCTGAAGGAGGCGACGGGCCTCGCCCGCACCATCCGCAAAGAACTCAAGGAGCAGGCCGGGACCCAGGACCGCGCCGCGGCCTCGTCGCGGGCGGCCGGCTCGAGGCAGGTCGCGCAGGCCTCGGCGGGGAGAGACGACATCGCCCGTGTCTGGGACCGCCTGGCGCACGCCGCCCCGGCCGCCGAGAAGGCCGCCACCGACATCGGCTCGCGCCTGGCGCACGGCGCCGGTCGATCGCGCGAGCTTCGCGACGCGGCAGAAACGCTCCGGCTTGCGACCCTCCCGGCGTCGACGCTTCCGCCAGGTCCGATGCCCAGGCTTCTCCAGCGCCTCCGCGACGCCTATAGCATCGCCGCCGAGCGCCAGGTGCACGACGCGATCCTCGGCCTCGCCCCGCAAGACGCCGATCCGGTCCTGACGGGCCCAGCCAGCGAAGACGCTTTCATGGAGTTCTGACTGACCCGCTCGCGCCTGCTGCCGCTCATGGCCGAATTCGGCTCGCCAAAGTTGTCGTGGTCGATCCATGTGCACAGGCCCGCGCGGCGGTCCGAAACGGTCTCGAAGGCATGCAGCCGGCCCCATCCACAGCCGGCGCTTCGCCAGAGGCGCCGGATGAAGACGATCTCCATGCAGCGCCCCGCACTGGCCGTGGAGATGCCTGGCCTGCCGCCGGTTCCGGGGACGCCGTGTCAGGTCTGCGCCGTCCGTTCCTCGAACGCCATCGGGCTGAGGCCGCCCACCTTCGAATGACGTCGCCGCGGGGTGCAGAAGCGCTCGATGTCGTCGAACACTTCGGCACGCGCGGCGTGAGACCAGATCCAGGACCACGGCGACATGGAGCCGGCCCTCGGCGGTCCAGGCACAGGTGACGTCGGCCAGCCATTTCCGGTTAGACCGCTCCGCTGCGAACTCCCGCTCGAGGATGTCGTCGGCGATCATGGAGCGCTCGCCGCCCTCCTGCGGCGCGGCCGCAGCCTTGCGCGCCGCAGGACGCTCCCCGCCGGATCAAGGTCCCGGCTCGCCTGCGGGACCGACACGCCCCGCTCCGTCGCCAGCTTCACCGCCTCGATCCTGATCTCCCAACGGAACGTTCGTCCCGGCCTGTCCGCTCGCCAGATCCATGGTCGCGATCTTGATCCTCGTGTCCACGAAACCGGCGGCAGGCCACGAGGACTTCACCGGCCGCCTCGCCGCCTCCGACGCAGGCGAGGCCCAGGACGTCATCGACCTGCACCGGCTGAGCCAGTCGCTGGAGGAGCCGCTGACCGTCTCGAGCCTGCTGTTCTTCCAGGACGGCGCCGACCTGCGCATCGAGATCGACCTCGACGGCGACGAAGCCCCCGACGACGGGCTGCAGATCGTCCTCGTCGCCACCGAGATCGCGGACATCTGGGAGCGCGACTTCATGATGTGACGCGCCCCGCCCCCCTCCGATGGCGGGGGGCGGGGTCCCTGGAGCGGTCATGCCGCTACGTCGCGCCCGCATCGGGCCTGCGGGCCGAGCGCGCCGTCCCCCGGGCCTTCCGGGGTCGGATCCCGTCGGATCCCGAGGCGCCGCCGAGCCTGCCC
>CAXGVP010000105.1:0-8926 GCA_964013055.1 uncultured Albimonas sp. | reverse complement strand
CGCCCCGGGGCCGCCGACCATGACGTCGGCGCCGGCGCCGTCCACCAGCCGGTCGGCGCTGCGGCCCGAGCAGGTCTGTCAAGTGCAGCGGTCGGTCCAGATCACCGGCTGCTCGACCAACATGCCGACGCGCACGTCGGTGATCCGGGTCAGGGCCTTGTTCATGGACGCGAAGGCCCGGAAATGCCGGCTGCCGTCCAGAGCGCCCTGGTCGAAGATCTTCACGACGGGCTCGACCACCAGGCCCTGCGTCTTCAGGCCCTCGACGCGCCCGCCCTTCGGCGCGCGGCAGGAGGCGACGCGCAGGGTCTGGCCGACATCGGTCTCGGCGGTCTCCTTGGGCTCGCCCACCGCAAGGGCGCCGCGCGCGTCCGTAATCCGGCTCTCGCCGTTCGGCCGCGCCTTGACCTTGCGGTCAAAGGGGGTGTCCTCGATGAGCAGGACGAAGCGGCAGTCGGTCGTCTCCCGCCGCAGGCCCGGGCCGTCCCGCACCTGCGTCCACGCGAGCTTCCCCTTGAGCGTCAGCGTGCCCGCCGCCTCGTTCACCGAGATCTTCGGCGCGCCCTTCGGCAATTTGCGCATGTCCCCGCGTCCCCACGCAGCATTCATCCACACGGACCCGGCGGTGGCCCCAGCGCCTCTGTCGAGACGACGCGACGCGGCGGCGCAGGGAAAACGAACGGCAGGCGGGTCAGGGGGGGCCGGCGAAGGGCAACGGCGGCGCCGAGGCGCGGCGCCCGGTTCCGCGAACCGGAGGGCCCGCAGCAGGGGCCCGCAAAGACCGAGGGCGGGCGAGGCCGAAGCCCCGCCCGCCCGCGGGCCCGTCCGGAGCAGGCTCCGGACAGGGAACGGTCCGGGCCGGGAGGTCGGGGGCGTGGGGCTCCCCGACCCGGGTCGGCCCGGTCCGCTCGGAGCTCAGAGCTCCTTCAGATCCACCGCCGAGGACTTGCCGCGGCGCTTGTCGACCTCGATCTCGAAGCCGATCTTCTGGCCCTCGTTCAGGCCCTTCAGGCCCGAGCGCTCGACGGCCGAGATGTGGACGAACACGTCCTTGCCGCCGTCCTCAGGCTCGATGAAGCCGTAGCCCTTGGTGCCGTTGAACCACTTAACCGTACCCGTCATCATGATGATGTCTCCTTCTACCGGGCGCCCATCCGCGCCGCGCCGACCGGGGCGCGACGACGAATACTCCGCGACCCCGCCGAAAGGCTGCGGGGCGATGCCGTAACGAGACCGCCGCCCGCGAGGGGCGCAGTGTTCAGGTCGGCGAGGCCGGGGGCCGCGAAATTCTGCAAGGGGGTCTTTCGTTCGTCGCGCGCGGCGGCGCTATGGGCCAGCCGGCGACAGGTTGCCGTGCCGCGCGCACCGACGCGGTTCTTCGACCGGGGTCCCGGGCGGCCTTGCGGACGCCTTCCCCGACCAGCGCTTCGACCGACCCTCCGCTCTTCCGGCGGAGACGCAGGGCGAGGGGCGCGACCACCGGACCCTGTCCGAAGACCGCAGCGCCGAGTCCGCCATCTCACAGGAAACGCGTCCCGGCAAGCGGTTTTGCATGCCGGTTTCGCCAAACGATTGGTTTCAAATGGGGCCGTCGCGCCGGCGCCGCAGCTTCGCCCGGGCGCGGATGCGCCGCCGCCGACGGCAGGCGGGACCGCGCGAATCAGCTTCCGCGAGCAGTCTGGAGCGCACTCCACACTCTGACCGGGGTGGCGGGCATGTCGAAATCGGACACGCCCGCGCAGGCCAGCGCGTCGCGCACCGCCGACATGCCGGCCGAGAGCGCGCCGACCGAACCCGCCTCGCCCACGCCCTTGGCGCCAAGCGGGTTGATCGCGGTGGGCATCCCTTCGGCGAAGGCGCAGCCGATGGCGGGCAGGTCGGCGGCGCGCGGCATGGCGTAGTCCATGAAGCTCGCCGACAGCACCTGGCCGTCGGGGTCGGCGACCACCTGCTCGAACAGCACCTGGCCCAGCGCCTGCACGACGCCGCCCTGCACCTGGCCCTCGGCCATCTGGTGGAAGATCACGTGGCCGATGTCCTCGACGCCCGAATAGGCGACGATGGCGCAGGATCCGGTCTCGGGGTCGATCTCGACCTCGCAGACGTGGCAGCCGTTGGGATAGGTGCAGTCGGAGGGCTTGAACGAGCCCCGCGCCGACAACGCCATCTCGCGCAGCTCGGCCGCGCGGGCGATCTCGGCGAGGCTCATCGCCCGGTCGGTGCCGGCGATGCGCACCTCGCCGTTCGCGTATTCGACGTCGGCGGGGGCGACCTCCATGGCCTCGGCGGCCAGCGCCTTCGCGGCGGCGATCACCTTGTCGACCGCCTCGCGCACGGCCGGGGCGCCGGTGGTCATCGCGGCCGAGCCGCCCATGCCCTTGCCCACCTCCAGCACGCCGGTGTCGGCCTGAACGTAGTCGATCAGCTCCTCGGAGACGCCCAGCTGCGCGGCCGCCAGCCCGGTCATCGCGGTCTGCAGCCCCTGCCCGGCCGACATCACGCCGACCGCCAGCCGGATGCGGCCGTCGGTCCCGATCGTCGCCTCGGAATGGTCGGGGGAGAGCACGCCGAAGGGACCGCCCGCCACCTCGATGCAGTTGGCCAGCCCGAGGCCGCGCAGCAGGCCGCGCGCCTCCGACGCCGCCCGGCGGGCGGGGAAGCCGGCGACGTCGGCCAGCTGCGTGGCCTGCGCCATCACCTTGGGGAAATCGCCGCTGTCGTAGGAGAAGATGAAGCCGGTGTCCCAGGGCATCGCCTCGGGCGGGACCAGGTTGCGCCGGCGCAGTTCGATCGGGTCGAGGCCGAGCTCCCGCGCGGCCTGGTCGATGGCCATCTCGGTCAGGTAGGTGGCTTCGGGCCGGCCGGCGCCGCGGTAGGGGGCCGACGGCGTGGCGTTGGAGAAGACGCCGATCACCTGCCCCGCCGTGACCGGAAAGCGGTAGGTCCCCGAGACCCCGCCGAAGTTGCCCACCGCGACCGTCGAGCGGCCGGAGACATAGGCCCCCACGTTGGGCGTGAGACGCGCGCGAAGGGCGGTGAAGCTCCCCTCCGCGTCCAGGCCCAGCTCGGCCTCGGCCAGCATGTCCCGGCCGGGCTCGTCCGAGAGCAGCGCCTCGGACCGCGTGGCGGCCCAGCGCACCGGGCGACCGAGGCGGGAGGCGGCCCAGGCGACCAGGATCTCCTCGCGCAGGGGGCCGGACTTCATGCCGAAGCTGCCGCCGACGTCGGGGGCGATGACGCGGATCTCCTCGGCCGGGCGGCCGAGGATCGCGGCCAGCGTCGCGCGCATCGAGGGCGCGTTCTGGATCGAGGCCCAGACCGTCAGCCCCCCGTCCGCGGCCGGCACGGCCACGCAGGCGCGCGGCTCCATCGTGGCGGCGGCGACGCGGCTGCCGTGGCTGCGCAGGCGGGCGACATGGGCCGAGGCCGCCAGCGCCTCGCCCGCCGCCGCCCAGTCGCCCTTCGCCCAGGCGTAGGCGACGTTGCCGGGGTGGTCGTCCCACAGCTGCGGCGCGCCATCCGCGCGGGCGGCGTCGAGGGTCAGGACGGCGGGCGTCTCGTCCACCTCGCAGCTCACCGCCTCGGCGCCGTCGGCGGCGGCGTGGAGCGTCTCGGCCAGCACCATCGCCACCGGCTCGGCGGCATGGCGCACGCGGTCGCAGACCAGGAACGGGCGCGGGGTCTGGGTCCACAGATGCGCGCCGGTCCCGTCAGGCTCGACGCCCTTGAGCTTCATCGGGGTCGAGAACGGCGCGATCCCGTCGGCGGCCAGATCCTCGGCGGTCAGCACGGCGACCACGCCGGAAACCTCGCGCGCGGCGGAGACGTCGAGCGCCGAGAGCGTCCCGCTTGCCTGGGGCACGCGGGCGAAGGCGACATGCAGCGCCCCCTCCACCTTCACGTCGTCGGAGTAGCGGCCCCGGCCGGAGGTGAAGCGCACGTCCTCGCGGCGCCCGCGGCGCATGTCGGTGCGGTGGTCGGTCATGGGGGGGCTCCTTCGATCCGGGATCGTCGGCGGATGGGGGCGGCGGGGAGCGGAGGCGGCCTCCGCTCCGGGGCCGCATGAATGCACAAGGGGGCGGCGATGGCCAGAGCCTTCGCCGCCCCCCCGGTCTGCGCGCCGCTCTCGCCTACTTGGCGAAGAACAGCTCCGGCAGGTAGAGCGCGACCTGCGGGAAGATGATGATCAGCGCCAGCCCCAGCAGGGTGACCAGCACGTAGGGGATCACCGAGGCGTAGATCTCGCCCATGCCGATGCCCGCCGGCGCCACGCCCTTCAGGTAGAAGAGGTTGAAGCCGAAGGGCGGCGTCATGTAGCCGACCTCCATCATGATCACGAACAGGATGCCGAACCAGATCGGGTCGAAGCCGTTGGCCGCGATGATCGGCAGGAACACCGGCAGGGTGATCAGCATGATCCCCACGGGATCGAGCACCATGCCCAGGAAGAACAGCACCGCCATCATGAAGGCCAGCGAGCCGTACTTGCCGCCGGGGATCAGCTCGACCACGTCCGAGATCAGCGCCTGGGCCCCGAGCGCGGTGTAGGCGGCCGAGAAGGCGTGCGCGGCGAACAGGATCCACATGATCATCGTGGTCAGCTTCAGCGTCGCCTTGGCCGAGTCCGAGATGTTCTTGAGGTTCAGCTGCCGGTTCACCGCCGCCGCCGCCATGGCGCCGAAGACGCCGATGGCCGCCGCCTCGGTGGGCGTGGCGAAGCCGCCGAAGATCGAGCCGAGCACGATGAAGACGATGAACAGCGGCAGGATCACCGCGCCCAGCGAGCGCAGCTTCACGTCCCAGCCCGCGCGTTCCTCCTTCGGGAGCGCCGGGCCCATCGAGGGCTGCAGCCAGCAGCGCACGGCGATGTAGATCGAGACCAGCACGAACAGCAGCAGCCCCGGCCCGATGCCCGCGGCGAACAGCCGGCCGACCGAGACCTCGGTCTGCAGGGCGTAGAGCACCATCAGGATCGAGGGCGGGATCAGGATCCCCCAGCCGCCGCCGGCGTTGATCGCGCCCAGCGCCATCTTGGAGTCGTAGCCCCGCTCGAGCATCCGCGGCAGGGCGATGGTGCCCATGGTCACCACGGCCGCGCCGGAGATGCCGCACATGGCCGCGAAGATCGCGCAGATCGCCACGGTGCCGATGGCCAGGCCGCCCCGCACGCCGCCCCACCACACATGCATCATGCGGTAAAGGTCGTGCGCCACGCCTGAGCGTTCGAGCATCATCGCCATGAACACGAACAGCGGGATCGCCACCAGCGTGAAGCTGGACATCGAGTCCCACAGCTTCGAGGCGATCAGGTAGAACGCCATGTCCCCCCACTTCCACCACAGGAAGATCGAGGACAGCCCGCCGAGCACGAAGGTCAGCGGCGTGCCGAGGAACAGGAAGAACAGCAGCGCCCCGAAGAAGATCAGGGTCATGATCTCGACGCTCATGCCTCGCCCTCCTCGCCATGGGCCGGACCGTAGGAGGCGGGCGCCCCGTAGACGTCGTCAGGGACCGGCAGCCCCATCAGCACCCGAACGTCCGCCACGATCCGCACGATGCCCTGCAGGAACAGCAGCAGCGCCGAGACGGGGATGAAGAATTTCACGAACCAGATCTGCGGCTTCCAGGCGGAGTTGGAGCGCTCGAGCTTCTCGTAGCTCTCGATCGCGAGATCCAGGCCCTGCCACAGCAGCACGCCCACGAAGAGCAGGAACAGGAAGCAGGTCGACAGGTCGGCGATCGCCTTCCGACGGGGGCTGAAGGTCCCGTAGAAGATGTCGACGTTGACGTGGCCGCGCTCGGCCAGCAGCCAGCCGCCGGCGATGGTGCCGTAGACGGCGAAGACCAGCTGCGCGGTCTCGGACGTCCAGATCAGCGGGCGGCCGGCGAAATAGCGCATGACCACGTCGCACAACAACAACAGGAACAGCGGGATCACCACCCAGGCGGCGATCCGTCCGATCCATCGGTTGAGCGAGGTGATCGCTCGGGCGAAGGAGGCGAACATGAGACCTCGGGAACTACGCGGTCCGGCGCGGCGGCCGGGACCGGGTCAGGAGGGGGACCGCCCGCGCCCCCGGGCGGAGGGACGGGCGGCGGATCTTCAGACGCGCCTGCCGGCGCGGGCCGGACGCGCCGCGCCTCAGGCGCGGGCGATGCCGAGCTGGGACATGAACGCGTTCAGCCGATCCGCGGCGGTGGCGGCGGCCTCGGATTTCTCGGCCTCCCGCGCCAGGATCTCGGCCGAGGCCTTGGCCATCGCCGCCTGCACGTCTTCGGGGAAGTCCATCACCGTGACGCCCTGGTTCTCGACCCCGTCCTTGATCGCCAGCACCTCGAGCAGCTGGTATTCGGTGGTGCGCGCGTAGTAGCGCTCCTCCAGCAGGGCGGTGAGGTGCAGGCGCAGGTCGTCGGGCAGCGCCTCCATCGCGTCGGCGTTGAACACCCACGCGTCGGAGCTGAAGGCCAGCGACGGCTTCATGTGGTATTTGCACACCTCCCACAGCGACAGGGTCTTGGCCCCCACCGCCGCGCCGTAATGCGCCCCGTCCACCACGCCGGTGGACAGCGCCTGGTAGAGCTCGGAGGTCGGCACGAAGCTGGGCGAGGCGCCCGCGGCCGCGAGATAGTCCAGCAGCGCGCCGGAGGCCCGCAGCTTCAGGCGGGAGAAATCCTCGACCGACGAGATCGGGTTCTTCAGGATCAGCTCGGTCGGATAGGACTTCTCGGCCTTGTAGATGACGCCGTGCTTCTCGGTCTCGGCGCTCATCATCGCCTCGATGCCGAGGTTCTTCTGCAGGTGGCTCTGCTGCCAGAAGTCCTGCAGCGTGCCCGGGATGCCGTAGGCGAAGGCCGACACCGACGACACGTCCGCCATGTAGGAGGCCGACGAGGTCCCCGCCTGCGCCACCCCGCGGGAGACGATGTTGAAGATCTCCGGCCCCTTGGCCAGTTCGCCCGCGCCGAACAGCTGCCAGCGGAAGCGGCCGTCGGTGCGCTCCTCGAGCATCGAGGCGAGCTTGCCGAGCGAGCCGTCGAAGGACGACGACGCCTTTGGCCAGACGGCCTGCACGCGCCACTCGACCTCTCCGGCGGCGATGGCGGGGCCGATCAGGGCCGGGGCGGCGAGGGTCACGGCGCCGGCGCCGGCCGCTCCGCGCAGAAGCGCGCGGCGGCTGTGGGTGGTGTTCTGGGTCATCGGGTCTCCTCCCCTGACGGTCCGGTCTTGGCGCCGGATGCGCATGACGCAGGCTCCGCCCGTCGCCGGGCGGAGCCGCGCGTGCGCCGCCCCGCGCCTCTCTGCGGGACGGCGGTCACGGTTGGGCGGCTCAGGTGTAGCCGAGGTCCTTCATCAGGGTCCGCAGGCTGTCCGCGCAGGTGGCGGCCTTCTCGGACTTGGCGGCCTCTTTCTCGATGATGTCGCCCGAGGCCTTGGTGAACAGCTCGAGCACGTCGTCGGGGAATTCCTCGACGGTGATGCCCTCGGTCGCCACGCCCTCCGACAGCGACTTCGCCTCGAGGTGCATGTACTCGGCCGAGCGCAGGAAGTAGCGCGTCTCGACCGCGGCCTCGAAGATGGTGCGGATGTCGTCGGGCAGCGCCTCGACCGCGTCGGCGTTGAAGATCCAGGCGTCGTCGGTGAAGCCCAGCGGCGGGCGGTAGTGGTGCTTGCACACCTCCCACAGCGACATCGACTGCGCGCCCTGGGCGGCGCCCCAGTGGGCGCCGTCGACCACGCCGGAGCTGAGCGCCTGGTAGAGCTCGGAGCCCGCGATGTAGCTCGCCGAGGCGCCGGCCGCGGTCAGATAGTCGAGCATGGTCCCCGAGGAGCGCAGCTTCAGCCCCTTGAAGTCGTCGACCGAGTTCACCTTCTTCGACACGACCAGCTCGGTCGGGTAGGCCTTCTCGGCCTTGTAGATGATGCCCTTCTCGGCGAGCTCGGAGGCGAACAGCTCCTCGACGCCCATGTTCTTGATGTAATGCATCTGCTCGAGCGCGTTGCGCAGCGTGCCGGGGATGCCGTAGGCGAAGCCCGAGCAGGTGCCCTCGTTCTCGTAGTAGGAGGCCGAGCCGGTGCCCATCTGCACGATGCCGCGCTGGGTGATGGCGAAGATCTCGGGACCCTTGGCGAATTCGCCGGCGCCGAACAGCTCCATCTTGAAGGCGCCGTCGGTCTCGTCCTCGAGGATCGAGGCGAGCTTCACCAGGCTGTCGTTGAACGACACCGAGGCCTTGGGCCAGTGCGACTGGACCCGCCAGGTCACCTGGCCCTGGGCG
Organism: uncultured Albimonas sp.; assembly: GCA_964013055.1. Classification (GTDB taxonomy): domain Bacteria; phylum Pseudomonadota; class Alphaproteobacteria; order Rhodobacterales; family Rhodobacteraceae; genus Albimonas. Next base: position 649 of record CAXGVP010000105.1, on the reverse strand, counting down.
ATGGCCTTGCCGATGAAGGCGGGGGCGGCGACGCCGACGGCGGCCGCGCCGCCGAGCATCCCGCGACGGCTGACGCCGCGCGATTCGTTGGTCATGAGCTCCTCCCAGTAGCCGCGCCGCGTCCTGATCGTCCGCACGGCGCTTTGATCCATTCAGACCATCGTCCTGCCGGTCAGTCAACAAAGATGAAACACGGGTTTCAAACTGATGCCCGACGCCAGCGCGGCGCCGATCGAACCGACCGACGGTCGTCAGGAAGGCGAACAATCGACTGATGTCGTTGCGTCAGCACGAACCGCGCCGGCGCGGCGGGCGCCCGGCGCGAGCGCGCGGATATTGCAGGTCTTTTTTCGGGACTTTCGGGCGACAAGACCGTTGGTCGGCGCTAACCTGATTCACGGTCCCGGCGACGGCACGCGCCGCGGACCGGGCGTCGCCGCGCGCGCTGCGCGCAGGCGCCCGGGACGAGCCCGCGGGGAGGCGCGGGATCTCGACCCGAGGCCCCGGACGGGCGATCGCCGCCCGTCCGTCCGGGGCCTGACGCGCCGCCCCCATCCTGCGCCCCCAGCCCGTCCTCGCCCCCAGCCTGTCCTGGCCAGCGCCAAGGCAGCCGGTTCCGCCCGCCGCGCGGCCCGGCCTCTTGCGCCTT
>CAXGVP010000104.1:0-9034 GCA_964013055.1 uncultured Albimonas sp. | reverse complement strand
CGCCCCGATCTCGATCCAGCGGCCCAGGTCCTCGGAGAAGGCGGCCGGCGTGCGGGTCGCCTGCACCAGGTCGGCCATGTAGCGCTCGATGGCCGGGGCGGCGTGGATCGCGGCGATCTCGCGCCGGGCCTCGAAGATCGCGGATTGCGGGATCGCGGGGGGCGGCGCGGGGCGCTCCGTGGAGGCGTCGGCCTGGGCGGCGATTTCTTCCGCGCGGACCATGCGGATCACCTCCACCTCCTCCTCGACCGAGGGCCAGGACACGAGGACGTGCATCAGGAAGCGGTCGGTCTGCGCCTCGGGCAGGGGGTAGGTTCCCTCCTGCTCGATGGGGTTCTGGGTGGCCATGACCATGAACAGGGGGGGCAGGCGGTGGGTCTGGCCGCCGACGGTGACCTGGCGCTCCTCCATCGCCTCGAGCAGGGCGGCCTGCACCTTGGGGGGCGCGCGGTTGATCTCGTCGGCGAGCACGATGTCGGCGAAGATCGGGCCCTGCTGGAAGCGGAACTCGCCGGTGTCCTGGGAATAGATCTCGGTCCCGGTGACGTCCGAGGGCAGCAGGTCCGGGGTGAACTGGATGCGCGAGAAGGCGCACTCCAGGTTCTTCGCCAGCGCCTTGATCGCCCGGGTCTTGGCGAGGCCCGGCAGCCCCTCGACCAGCAGGTTGCCGTTGGCGAGCAGGCCGATCAGCAGGCGCTCGATCACGCCCGCCTGGCCGACGATGGCCTCGCCCATGCGGGCGCGCAGCGCCTCGACGGAGTCGCGCGGGGTCACTCGCCGCTCCAGACCCGGGACCACTCCGCGGCCATGTCGACGACCACCCAGCCGCGGGCGTCGGCCTCGTCCAGGCCGCGATCGAGCACGCCGATATGGCCCTCGCGATCGTAGGCGAATTCGCGCGCCCCGTCCGTGTGGTGGACGATCAGGCCCAGCGAGGGCCCCTCGCCCGAGGTCACGTAGTCCAGCATCTGGAAGTCGCCGTCGGAGTTGCCGAAGGCCAGGATCGGGCGCACGCCGATCTGCTGGGCGATGCCCACGGGCTTGCCCTCCTTGTCGTCGATCAGGGTCACGCCGCCGGTCTTCATCACGGTCTTCGAGACGGGGTCCCAGCTCATGTTCCCGCGGGTGCCGACCACCTGCCACGGCGGAATCCCGTAGGCGGCCTCGGCGAAGCCGCGGATGAAGTCGACGCCCCCGCCCGAGACGATCCAGGTCGAAAACCCGTTGTCGCGCAGGTAGCCCAGCAGCTCGACCATCGGCGCGTAGGTCATCTGCGCGTAGGGCAGGCCCGAGGTCGGGTGCACGGCGGTGGTCGCCCAGTCGCGGGCGCGGGCCTGGAAGGCCTCGGTCGAGAGACCGGCGTGGGAGACCTCGATCACCTCCAGCAGCCCGTCCATGCCGGTGGCGGCCAGCGCCTCGAGGTCGCCCGCGGCGCCGGCCTTCAGCGCCGGAGAGGTCAGGATCGAGGGATCCTTCTCCGCCTCCGCCTTCAGGTAGTCCAAAGCGAAGTAGAGCTGGAAATAGGCCGGCTGCTCGGACCAGAGCGTGCCGTCGTTGTCGAAGACGGCGATGCGGCGGGCGGGCTCGACATAGCCGGCGGAGCCTTCCTCGGTCACGCTCTCGACGAAGGCGACGATCTTCGCCTGTGCGCCGGCGTCGTCCCAGGAGGGCAGCGGGTCGGCCAGCGCCGGGGCGGCGAGCAGCGCGCCGGTCGCGGCGGCGAGGATGGGGCGGAACATGGCGCGTCTCCTGGAAACGGGCGGGGGCCGGCGGGGCGGCTGCGCGCAGCTTCGCCCAGGGCGCGGCCGCGCGCCATCGGCCTCTGGGGCGCCTCGCGGCCGGCACGGCCCGGCGGGGCGCCTGGAAATCGGAAACGGCGCGGACGAAGCCGAAGGCCCGTCCGCGCCGGGGTCCGGGCGGCCGGGCCCCGGAAGGGCCCGGAAGGGCGGTCGTCGCGCGGGTTACTGCGCCGGAGGCGCCATCTTCTCCATCACCTGGTCGAGCGAGAAGCTCGCCGCCTTCTGGCGCGGCGGGAACTCCTGGAAGGTGGCCAGGAAGTTGCCGACGTAGGCCTGGGCGGGCACCAGCATGTAGGCGCGGTCCAGCATCCAGTCGTAGTAGGTGTTGGAGGTGCGGTAGGCCCGCTCGTAGGGATCGCGGCGCAGGTTGAAGATCAGCGGCACGCGCAGCTCGGTCAGCGGCTCCATCCAGGCGCGGAACGTGCCCCAGGCCTTCTGCTCGAGGAACGTCAGCTTCCAGTCGTTCCAGCGCAGGGCCGCGAGATCGCCGTCGTCGGTGAAGTAGAAGATCTCCTCGCGCGGGGACTCCTCGGTCTCGCCGGTCAGCATCGGCAGGATGTTGTAGCCGTCGAGATGCACCTTGTACTCGCGCCCGATGGCCTGGACGCCGCCCGCGAGGAGCTGCTCCTTGATGTCCGGCACGCCGGCGGCGGCGAGGAAGGTCGGCAGCCAGTCCATGTGGTGCACGATCTCGTTGGAGACCGAGCCGGGCTCGACCTGGCCGGGCCAGCGCACCATGGCGGGGACGCGCCAGGCGCCTTCCCACTGGGTGTTCTTCTCCGACCAGAACGGGGTCATGCCGGCGTCGGGCCAGGTGTTCATGTGCGGACCGTTGTCGGTCGAGTAGAACACGATGGTGTTGTCGCCGATGCCCAGCTCGTCGAGCTTGTCCAGGAACTGGCCGATGTGCAGGTCATGCTGCACCATGCCGGCCTGGTACTCGTCCAGGTGACGGCCCGCGATCTCGTCGGCCTGGTCGCGCATCTCGGGGGCGACATGGGTGCGGAAGTGCATCCGGGTGCCGGACCACCACACGAACCAGGGCGTGCCCTCGGTGGTCTTGCGCTCGATGAAGTCGAGCGCGGCGGCGACGGTCTCGTCGTCGATCGTCTCCATCCGCTTCTTGGTCAGCGGGCCGGTGTCCTCGATGGCGCCGTCGGCCGAGGACTTGATCACCCCGCGCGGCCCGAACTTCTCGCGGAAGGTCTGGCCGTCGGCGAGCTGCAGGTCGCCGGGGTAGTCCTCGTTCTCCGGCTCCTCCTCGGCGTTGAGGTGGTAGAGGTTGCCCAGGAACTCGTCGAAGCCGTGGTTGGTGGGCAGCATCTCGTCCTTGTCGCCGAGGTGGTTCTTGCCGAACTGCCCGGTGTCGTAGCCCTGCGCCTTCAGCAGGCCGGCGATGGTCGGATCCTCGACCCGCATGCCCAGGTCGGCGCCCGGAAGGCCGACCTTCGACAGGCCGGTGCGGAACACCGACTGGCCCATGATGAAGGACGAGCGGCCGGCGGTGCAGGACTGTTCGCCGTAGTAGTCGGTGAACAGCATGCCCTCATCGGCGACCCGGTCGATGTTGGGCGTCCGGTAGCCCATCAGGCCGCGGGTGTAGGCCGAGATGTTGGCCTGGCCGATGTCGTCGCCCCAGATCACGAGGATGTTGGGTTTCGCGGTCTCCTGGGCGGAGGCCAGCCCTGCGGCGGCCAGCACGACGGCCGAGGCCAGGGCCGCTCGGCTCAGGGTGCGTAGAAGAGGGGTCATCAAGGCAAGCTCCTCGGGTTCGCGGCCGTCGCCTGCGCCGCGCCGGGCGGCAGGCCGGGCGCACGCTTGGGGGCGCGCAGGACGGCGACGAAGACCTGCGCAACGCAAGCTTGCGCCGCTTTCCGCTCCGGAAGCAACCTGAAATTAAGAGACGATTTCAAGACATTGCCGGCCGGGCTCCGCCCGACGGCGGTTGCTGCGCCGCACAACTGGCGCGCGAGGGGCGACTCAGGCCTCCGCGGTTTCGGTCAGCCGCTCGAACAGGCGCGCCACGGCCTCGGCGCCGGGGTCGTTGTGCCCCGCGAGGCTCTCGGCCGAGAGATAGCTGGCGCGCCCGGCGCGGGCATGGGTGATCGCGGCGGTGGCGTCGGCCCCGGCGCGCGCGGCCGCGGCCGCGGCGGGCAGGCCGCGGGGCAGCGCCTCCAGCGCGGGCTTGAGCGCGTCGACCAGGGTGCGGTCGCCCGGCTGGGCGCCGCCCACCTGCTGCACCCGCTCGAGCCCCGCGCGCAGCGCCCCCACCAGGTCCCTGCCCGCCGCCGAGCCGTCGCCGGCGGCGGCGAAGAAGATCGCCAGCAGCACGCCCGAGGAGCCGCCCATGGTCTGGCTCAGCTCCAGCCCGATGGCGCGGTGCAGCTGGGTCTGGTCGGCCAGCGGCAGCCGGTCGATCGCGCCGGCCAGCGCCCGCGCCGCGGTAGCGAGCGTGGAGCCCGTATCCCCGTCCCCCGACTTGGCGTCGAGCGCGTTGAGGTCCGCCTCCGCCGCCACCAGGATCGCGCAGCACCGCTCCAGCAAGGCGCGCACCGGCGGGTTGGCCGAGGGGATCGGCTGGATCGGCGTCAGCCCGTCGGGAAGGTCGAGCACCTCGATCTCGCCGACGGCCAGGCAGCCCGGCCAGGCCCAGGGCGCGCAGGGGGCCTGCAGCGCCGCCTCATGGTCCTTCGACGCGGGCAGGAGCGACACCGAAAACCCCTGCATGTCGAGCGAGGTCATCAACGGGGCCGGTCCCACCATCCAGCGCACCTGCGGCCCGAGGCGGGATCTTATCAGCTCCTCGGCCAGCACCCCCATTTCCAGCGGCGTGGCCCCGCCGAGGTTGTTGAGCAGCGCCACCTGCGGCCCCGGCCCGATATGGGGGGCGAGGCGGTCGACCACCTGCTCCATCGCGTCGCGGGCGCCGGCGAACTCCACCTGCTCGATCCCCGCCTCGCCGTGGATGCCCAGCCCCAGCTCGGCCTTGCCATGGGCGATGCGCGTCTCCTTGGGGGAGCCGGGAATGGTGCAGGTGTCGAGCGACATGCCGATCGAGACCACCCCCTCGATCACCTTCTCCGCCGCGGCCTGCACGGTCTCGAGGTCGGCGCCCTGCTCGGCCAGGGCGCCGGCGATCTTGTGCACGAAAAGCGTGCCGGCGACGCCGCGGGCCTGCGGCAGGTCGGGCAGGGCCACGTCGTCGTCGACGATCACCATGCCGACCTTGAGCCCCTGGGCGCGGGCGCGTTCCGCCGCCAACCCGAAGTTCAGCCGGTCGCCGGTGTAGTTCTTCACGATCAGCAGGCAGCCCGCCTTGCCGGTCACCGCCAGGATCCCGGCCAGCACGGCGTCGACGGAGGGGGACGCGAACACCTCCCCGCAGACCGCCGCCGTCAGCATCCCCTGGCCGACGAAGCCCGCGTGGGAGGGCTCGTGCCCCGAGCCGCCGCCGGAGACCAGCGCGACCTTGCTCCGATCCCAGTCGGTGCGCACCACCACCTTGATGTGCGGGTAGCCGTCGAGCCGCGCCAGCCGGCCGCCGGTGGTGCGCAGGGCGCCGTCGATGGCCTCGGTCACCAGCCGGTCCTTCGCGTTGATGAACTGGTCCATGGGGCTTGCTCCTGTCAGGCGATGCGGGCGCCGGCGGCGTCGAAGAACAGCGGGTTGCGCGGCGCGACGGGCAGCGCGTCCCCGGGCGCGAGCGCGGTGTGGGGGTCGGCGAGCGTCACCAGCGCGTGGCCTGCGAGCGTCAGATGCAGGCGGGTCTGGTCGCCCAGCCGCTCGACCCGCACCACCTGCGCCTCGGGCCCGTGGTCGTGGGCGACATGTTCGGGCCGCAGCCCGATGACGGCGGCGCCGGCGGGCGCGCCGGCCCAGAGGTCCGCGGGCAGGGCGTTGATCCGCGGCAGGCCGAGACGCCCGGCGACATAGAGGCTGACCGGGTCCTCGTAGATCTCGCGCGGGGTCCCGAACTGCACCAGCCGCCCGCTGTCCAGCACGCCGACATGGGTCGCCATGGTCATCGCCTCGACCTGGTCGTGGGTGACGTAGAGGAGCGTGGCCCCCAGGCTCGCCTGGATGCGTTTCAGCTCGATGCGCAGCTCGGCCCGCAGCTTGGCGTCCAGCGAACTGAGCGGCTCGTCCATCAGGTGCGCCGCCGGATCCCTCACCAGCGCCCGGCCGATGGAGACGCGCTGCATCTCGCCCCCCGACAGCGCGGTCGCCTTGTTGTCGAGCTTGTGGGAGATGCGCAGCACCTCCGCCACCTCGCCGATCTTGCGCGCGATCTGGGCCTCGGGCGTGCGCAGGATCGGGGAGCGCAGCGGGAAGGCCAGGTTCTCGCGCACCGTCATGTGGGGGTAGAGCGAGTATTGCTGGAACACCATCGCCACGTCGCGCTGCGCGGGCGTGTCGCCCAGCACCGAGCGCCCGCCGATGCGGATCTCGCCCCGGTCCGGCCGCTCCAGCCCCGCGATCAGCCGCAGCGTGGTGGTCTTGCCCGCCCCCGTCGGCCCCAGCAGCACCACGAAGGCGCCGTCGGGCACGGTCAGGGAGACGTCGGCCAGCGCCTGCGTGTCCCCGAAGGTCTTGCAGACGCCTGCAAGCGCGATCTCAGCCATGCAGCACCCCCTCGTTGAGCGCCGAGCGCAGGGCCCGGCCCGAGCGCGCGTCGAAGACGGTCGTGGTGCGCCCGTCGAAATCGAGGCCCACGGTCTCGCCGATCCTCGCGGGCTGGTCGGCGGCGATGCGGGCCTTCACCTCGCGGTTGGGGGTGGCGAGCGTCACCACCTGGGTGGTGCCCAGGTACTCCGTCGCCAGCACCTCGCCGCGATAGGTCGCGGCGTCCGAGAGGCGCACATGCTCGGGGCGCACGCCGTAGACCATGTCGCCCTCGAAGGCCTCGCGCAGGGCGGGCAGGCTCAGGGGGACATGGTGCAGCGTCGCCTGCGTGGCGCCCGGCGGCAGGGCGCCGTGAAAGCGCAGGAAATTCATCGGGGGGGAGCCGATGAACTCGGCCACGAACAGGGTCGCGGGCTTGTCGTAGATGTCCTGCGGGGCGCCGAACTGCTCGATCACGCCGTGGTTCATCACCACGATCTTGTCGCCCATCTGCATGGCTTCGAGCTGGTCGTGGGTGACGTAGACGGTCGTGGCGCCCATGCGGTCGTGCAGGGCGCGCAGCTCCTCGGCCATGCGCTCGCGGAACTCGGCGTCGAGCGCGCCCAGCGGCTCGTCCATCAGGAAGCAGGCGGGGTCGCGCACGATGGCCCGCCCCAGCGCCACCCGCTGCCGGTCGCCGCCCGAGAGCCCGCCGACGGGGCGGTCGAGAATTTCTTCAATTCCCAGGATCCGGGCGGCTTCCTCCACCTTGGCGCGGACCTGCGCCCGCGGCATCCCCTGCGAGACCAGCGGATAGGCGATGTTCTTCCTCACGTTCAGATGCGGGTAGAGGGCGAACATCTGGAAGACGAAGGCGATGTCGCGCTGCGAGGCGGGCTTGCGGGCCACGTCCTCGCCCCCGATCAGGATCTCTCCCGACGTCGGCAGCTCCAGCCCCGCGATCATGCGCAGGGTGGTGGTCTTGCCGCAGCCCGACGGGCCAAGCAGCATGAAGAACTCGCCGTCCTCGACCTTGAAGGAGGAGCTCTGGACCGCGGTGAAGCTCCCGAACTCCTTGCGGACGTTGCTGATGACGATCTCGGCCATCAGCGATCCTCCGGGAAATGGCTGACGACGATGAACAGGACCGTGCCGGTCAGCAGCACCAGGAACGACCAGGTGAAGGCCGCCAGCCAGAACGGCTGCATCAGCATGAACACGCCCAGACCGATGGCGAGGGAGGCGACCATCTCCCACGGGCCGCGGCGGAGGCGGGCGAGGCCCTTGAAAAACCCGGTCATTTGCGCACCGCTCCGAAGGTGATCCCGCGCAGCAGGTGCTTGCGCAGCAGGATGGTGAAGACCATGACCGGCAGCAGGAACAGCGTCGCGCCGGCGGCCACGGCAGGCCAGTCCTGGCCGCCCACGCCGATGATCGTGGGGATGAAGGGCGGCGCCGTCTGCGCGGTGCCCGAGGTCAGCAGCACCGCGAAGGCGTATTCGTTCCAGCTGAAGATCAGACAGAAGATCGCCGTCGCCGCGATCCCGGTCGCCGCCTGCGGCAGCACCACCTTCCGGAAAGCCTGGAAGCGGGTGTAGCCGTCGATCAGCGCCGCCTCCTCGTATTCCCGCGGGATCTCGTCGATGAAGCCTTTCAGCAGCCACACCGACAGGCTGAGGTTCACTGCGGTGTAGAGCAGGATCATGCCCAGATGCGTGTCCGACAGGCCGAGGCTGCGGAACATCAGGAAGATCGGGATCGCCACCGCGATCGGCGGCATCATCCGGGTCGAAAGAATGAAGAACAGCAGATCGTCCTTCAGCGGGATCCGGTAGCGCGAGAACGCATAGGCCGCGAGCGTCCCCAGAAACACCGACAGGAACGTCGAGCCGAAGCCGATGATCACCGAGTTCAGGAACCGCTCTCCGAACCGCGAGGGCCCCGCGATGACCATGCCCTTGTCGTGCACGATCTCCTCGTACCAGGTCTGCGGCGGATGCTCGGCGAGGTATTCGGGCGTCTGCCGGGTCTGGGCGGTGAAGAGGTTCACGTAGCCCTCCAGCGACGGCTCGAAGGCGATCTTGGGGGGGTAGGCGATGCTGTCCGCGGAACTCTTGAACCCGGTCGAGACGATCCAGATCAACGGCAGCATGGTGACCAGCGCGTAGGCGATCACCAGCGTGCCGGCGACGGCCTTCTGGCGGGGCGAGGGGTCGGTTATGGAAAAACTCATCGCTCCTTCACCTTGTTCAGCGCCTTCACGTAGATCGAGGCCAGCCCGAACACGGTGACGAACAGGACGATGGCGTAGGCCGAGGAATAGCCCGTGCGCCATTTCTCGAAGGCCTCGCGCTTGAGGTCGATCGAGGTCAGCGTGGTGGTGTTGCCGGGCCCGCCGCCGGTCAGCTGCACCACCAGGTCGAACATCTTGAAGTTCTCGATGCCCCGGAACAGGACGGCCAGCATCAGGAACGGCAGCACCATCGGCACGGTGATCGTCCAGAACTGACGCCAGGGGGAGGCGCGGTCGCACTCGGCCGCCTCGTAGATGGATTCGGGAATGGACCTCAGCCCCGCCAGGCAGATCAGCATCACGAAGGGCGTCCACATCCAGGTGTCGACGATGACGATGG
>CAXGVP010000103.1:0-9036 GCA_964013055.1 uncultured Albimonas sp. | reverse complement strand
CCGGCGGCGCAGGGCGCCGAGATCGGGGAGGCGTGCGCCGGCGGCCTGCGGCGGAAGCGCCGCGTCGGGCGCCGCGCGGGAGGCGACGTTCGGCCCGCGGCGCGGGGCGGGCGGGGCCGCCCGGGGGCTCGGAGCGCGCGTGGCGCGGGGCGCGCCTGGCGCCTGCGTCCGCCGCGCGCCGCGGGCCCGGCGGTCGGGCCGGGCGCGACGGTGGACGCGGCGCCTCTGTCCGGGGGGCGGGCGATCAGGCGGCGGGGGTGCGCGCCCGGCTGTACTCGAGATCCCGCAGCACCCGGCGCTGGACCTTGCCCGAAACGGTCTTGGGGAGCGCCTCCAGGAACTCGATCCTGCGGGGGTACTTGTAGGGCGCCGTCTGGGATTTCACGTGATCCTGCAACGCCTTCGCCATCGCATCGTCGCCCGCATGCCCGTCATGCAGCACCACGAAGGCCTTCACCACCACGCCGCGCTTCTCGTCCGGGCTCGCCACGCAGGCGCATTCGCGCACCGCGTCGTGGGACATCACCGCCCCCTCGACCTCCGCCGGCCCGATCCGGTAGCCGGCCGCGTTGATCACGTCGTCCGCCCGCCCCTCGTACCAGAAGTAGCCGTCCGCATCCCGACGCGCGAGGTCGCCCGTCATGAACCAGCGCGAGCCATCGGCGGCGGTCCGGAAACAGGCCTCCGTCCGCTCCGGATCGCGCCAGTAGCCCAGCATCAGCCCGTCGAACGGGCACTTCAGCGCCACCGCCCCGGTCTCGCCGGGGGGCAGGGGCGCGCAGGTCTCCTCGTGCACCACGTCCACCGGAAAGCCCGGCATCGGCAGGCCCATCGAGCCGGGGCGGATCTCGGTGCAGGGGAAGTTGGCGATGGACATGAAGCTCTCGGTCTGGCCGTAGCTTTCCAGGAACTTCGTGCCCGAGAGCCGCATCCACCGCTCGGCCGTCGGCGCGTCCAGGCTCTCGCCCGCGGTGATCGAGAGGCGCAGGCGCGACAGGTCGAAGGACGCCACGTCCTCGCCCAGCATCCAGCGATACTCGGACGCCGCGGCCGCGTAGATCGTCACCCCCCAGTCCTGGATCAGCTGCAGCCGCACCTTCGGGTCGAACGGCCCGTCATGGACGAAGGCGCACACGCCCGCCAGCCACGGCCCCATCAGCGTCGAGGTCGCGTTGAACCCCCAGGCCGTGTCCGCCGTGCCCCAGCAGACGTCCTCCTTCGACTGCGCGTTCATGTCGAACCAGTAGGCCGCGATCTCCACGAACCCCAGCGCGAACCAGGACGAATGCGTCACCCCCTTCGGCGTCCCCGTCGAGCCGGAGGTGAAGTAGATGTAGCCCGGATCCTCGCGCGCCATCCGCTCGGAGACGATCTCCTCCGAGGCGTTCTCCATCGCCGCGTGGACGTCCGCCCAGCCCGGGGCCTCGCCGGGGCCGTAGGGCACGACCAGCCGGGCGCAGCCCTCGGGGACCAGCCCCTCGAACTTGGCGGCTTCGGCGGGGACCGTCAGGATCGCGGCCGGCTCGGTCGCGCCGATCCGGTAGTCGAGGTCCTTGCGCGTCAGCATCGTGAGGCAGGGCACGACCACCGCCCCCAGCCGGGCCAGCGCGGCGACCGCGATCTGCCACTCCGGGATCCGGGGCAGCATCACGATCACCCGGTCGCCCCGCGCCACGCCCGCGTCCCGCAGCGCGTTGGCCATCCGCTTCGAGAGCGCGGCGATCTCGGCGAAGGTGAACCGCTTCGAGGCGCCCTCGGCGTTGGTCCAGATCAGCGCCTGCCGCCCGGGGTCCTGCGCGTGGCCGTCGACGAGATCGGCGAAGCAGAAGCTCTCGGGCGGGGGCGGGCGGCGGTGGGTGCGGGCGGTCTCGTGGTAGTCGACCATGGGGGGCAGCAGCATGGGGGTCTCTCCCGGTTGGGCGCCTCTTGGCGGGCGCTCTCTCGCCCCGTCCCGGGGCGGGGCGCGGGGGCTCGTGGCGGCCCCGTCGCGCAGGTCCTTGGCGCGCGCTCAGCCGATGCGGTGCAGCGCGCGGCCCATCAGCGCCACGGCTGTGGCGTGCAGCAGGTCTCCGGTGGCCTTGGGCGCGCGCCCCGCGCAGGCCCGCGCATGGGTGCCCTCGAGGATGATGCCCAGCCGGAAGCAGGCCAGCACCACGAACCAGTCGATGTGATCGAGGGTGCGGGGCGAGAGCTCGGCATAGCGCGCGATCAGTTCCTCGGCCGAGGGGAAGCCGTCCCACGGGTCGATCCTGAGCACCGGCAGCTCCGGCCCGCCGGAGCCGGGATAGCAGGCGACGATCCAGCCCAGGTCCACCAGCGGGTCGCCGATGGTGGTCAGCTCCCAATCGACGATGGCCGCGAGATCGCCCGAGTCCGGACGATACATCACGTTTCCGAATTGATAGTCGCCGTGGAGGATCCCCGGCGCCTGCTCGGGCGGCAGGTTTTCGCGCAGCCAGTCGGCGATGCGCTCGACCCCGGGCAGGCCCTCGCGGCCGGGCCATTCGGCGTGACGCTCGTAGTCGGTCAGCTGCGCCAGCCAGCGGTCGGCCTGGCGGGCGAGATAGCCCTCGGGCTTGCCGAAATCGCCGAGACCGACGGCCCCGTAGTCGACCGCGTGAAGCGCCGCGATGCCCTCGACCAGGGAAAATCCCATGCGCCGGCGCACGGCCGGGTCGGCGCGGTGCAGCTCGGGCAGGCCGGTGACGGCGTTGAAGCCCTCGATCGGCTCCATCAGGTAGAAGGCGACGCCCAGCGGCTCGGGATCGGCGCAGGCGGCGATCAGCCGGGGATGGGGCACGTCGGAGGACGCGAGCGCCCCCAGCACCCTCGCCTCGCGCTCCATTGTCCGGTTGGAGCCCTGGCGGGGAACCGGGGGCGGGCGGCGCAGGACATGGTCCCGCCCCGCGCGTCGGAACCGCAGCAACACGTTCTGGGTTCCCCCCGAGAGCAGGCGGGCGGCCTCGATCGGCCCCTCGCCCAGTCCCTCGGAGTCCATCCAGGCGGCGAGCCGGTCGAGGTCGACGCCGCCGACCTCGCGTTTCGCCGCCCTCTCAGGGGTTTGGCTCACAGAACCAAACCTCCGTCGCAGGCGATGGTCTGGCCTGTCACGTAGGCCGCCAGCGGCGAGGCCAGGAACAGGCAGACGCCGGCCATGTCCTCAGGTTTTCCGAAGCGGCCCATGGGGATGCGCGACTTCATCGCGTCCACGCGGTCCTCCCGCTTGGTGGTGACCTCGGTCATCCGCGTCGGCACGAAGCCGGGCGCGAGCCCGTTCACCCGCACGCCCGAGCGGGCATAGGCCGCGCCCAGCGTGCGCACCAGCGCCACCGCGCCGGCCTTGGAGGCGTTGTAGGCGGGGTTGCCGACGGTGGCGTGATAGGCCGCCGTCGAGCTGACCACGATCGCCGAGCCCCTGGTTTTCTCCAGCATCGGCAGGAACTTGTCGATGATCACCATGTTGGCGGTGAGGTTGACGTCGGTCACCTCCTGGAAGCCTTTCCAGTGGAACTCGCCGCGCTTGTAGATCACATGGCCCTGGGCGCAGACCACCACGTCGAGGCTGTCGAAAGGCGCCTGCCAGTTCTCCACCGCTTCGAAGTCCGAGACGTCCATCTGGTGATAGTGGATGCCCTCGAGGTCGGACTCCGGCACGCCCTCGTAGTCCTTGGCCGAGGGTTTGCGAGCCCAGACATGGACTTCCGCGCCTCTCTTGAGAAAACCCTGCGCGACCGCGTTGCCGATGCCGGCCGAGCCGCCCACCACCAGGACCCGCTTGCCGGAGAAATCGGTGTCTTTCACGTCCATTACCCGGCCTCCTTCACACGCTGGTCGAGCTTCTCCTGCGCTTTCCAGCGCACGTAGTCGGGGAACATCTCGGGGTTGGGCTGGTATTTCTTCAGCAGCTGGCGGGCGACCACGGACTTGTGGACCTCGGTCGGGCCGTCGGCGAGGCCGATCATGAAGCTGTTCATCAGGTGGTCGGAGAACGGCACGTCGGTGGTGATGCCCAGCGATCCGTGAAGGTGAAGCGCCATCGAAGAAATGTCGTGCAACACCTTGGTCATCATGACTTTCACGGCCGAGACCTCCTGGCGCAGATCCCGCCAGTCACGGCCCTGGTCGGCGAGCCACGCCGTCTCGAGCACCATCAGGCGGAACTGGCGCAGCTGGATCCAGGCGTCGGCGATCCGCTCCTGCACCATCTGCTGCTTCCACAGGGGCTCGCCCTTGGTCTGGCGGCTCACGACGCGCTCGCAGGTCATGTCGAGGCACTTCTGCGATTCCGCGATGGCGCGCATGGCGTGATGCAGGCGGCCTCCCCCCAGACGCGTCTGGGCGACTGCGAAACCATCTCCTCGCGATCCCAACAGGTTCTCGGGCGGAACGCGCACGTTGGTCCAGCGGACGTGGGCGTGCTCGGGCTCGGCCTGGCCGTGGTAGCCGTAGTCGCGGATGATCTCGATGCCCGGCGTGTCGGCGTCGACGATGAACATCGACTGGCGGCGGTAGGGGTCGTTCGCCTCCGGCTCGGTCTTCACCATGATGATGTAGAAGGCGGCGAATTTGGCGTTCGAGGAGAACCACTTCTCGCCGTTGATCACCCAGCCGTCGCCGTCCTGCTCGGCGGTGGACTGGATCATCAGCGGGTCCGCGCCGCCCTGCGGCTCGGTCATCGCGTAGCAGGACACGATCTCATTGTTCAGAAGGGGGTCCAGCCACTTCTTCTTCTGCTCCGGCGTGCCGTAATGGGCCAGGATCTCGGAGTTGCCGGTATCGGGCGCCTGGGTGCCGAAGGTGATCGGGCCGAAGCGCGATCGCCCGAGCTGCTCGTTCATCAGTGCCAGCTTCAGCTGCCCGTAGCCCTTGCCGCCGAGATGCGGGCCGAGGTGGCAGGCCCAGAGCCCGCGCTCCTTCACCCGGGCCTGCAGCGGACGGACGAGACGCTTGAAGCCCTCGTCGTGGATGTTCCACTGGCTGGGCAGGACGTGGTCCAGGGGCTCGACGTTTTCGCGCACGAAGTCGCGGATCCAGTCGAGCTCGGCCTGGAACTCGGGGTCGGTCTCGAAAGACCACATGGGCGTTTCCTCCGGTTTCTTTCGGCGCAGGGTCGCGCAGGCGGGCCGCCCTTTCCAATATCGGATTCTTCGGCGATCATTCGGGATCGCTTATGGATCGGAGCGCCGATGGACCTCGAAGCCACCCCTTTCCGCGCCTTCGTGAAGGTCGCCGAGCACGAGAGCTTCACGCGGGCGGCGGCGGAGCTGAACATCTCGCAGCCGGCGCTGTCCGCGATGATCAAGGAGATGGAGCGCCGACTGGGCTTCCGGCTGTTCGAGCGGACCTCGCGCAGGGTGTCGCTGACGCGCGAGGGGCGGGCGCTGATCACCAACGCCAAGCGCGTGGTGCTGGAGCACGACTGGGCGCTGCAGCGGGCCAGAGAGATCCTTTCCAACGACTTGCGGGTGGCCGCCCCGCTCGATTCCACCCTGATCGCGGAGCGCGCCGCGCTGACCGAGGCCTTCGCCACCCAGCATCCCAGGGCCCGGATCGACGTGCTGGCGCTGAGCCCCTCTCGCCTCTACGACGCCGTGCGCTCGGACGAGGCGGATCTCGCGCTGACGCTGGAGCCGTCGGCGCGCGACGAGCTGTCGCCGATCAACGCGGTCAGGGGCGCGGAGTTCGAGGCGCGGGTGCTGGCGACGCGCCGCGTGGGGCTGCTGGCGCCCCCCGGCCATCCGTTCTTCGGACGCGCGAAAGTGAGCGAATCCGAATTGAAGGGCGTGCGGGTCGCCGTGGTGGGCCGGGTGCATGGCGGGCCGCTCGCCTCGGGCGTGGGGCGGTGGCTGGCGGAGGTGGGGGCGGAGACCGTGAGGGCGGGGGAAGCCGACGCCATCTCCCTGATGCGGCTCGCCTTGCGCACCGGCGTGGCGGCCGTCGACATCGGCTGGTTCGAGATGGCGAGGCCGGCGGTGGGGCCCTCGCTGGCGACCGTGGGGATCGAGGGGCGGGGGGTCTCGACCGACCTGGTGATGCTGCGAAAACCCCGCGCGCCCCGCCCGCTGGCGGAGCGCTTCTGGAGCTTCGCGACCGCGAGGGCCGAGGCCGGTTAGGCCCGCCGGACGGTCAGGCCGCCGTCGACGGGCAGCGCCGTTCCGGTGATGTAGGACGCGGACGGCAGCGCGAAGGAGAGCACGCCGTTGGCGATGTCCTCGGGGTCGCCGTAGCGCTTCAGGGCGGTGCGGCGCTTGGCGTAGATGGTCTTGTGATCCTCGGGGATGCGCTCGGTGATGCCGGAGCGGATCGGGCCGGGGCAGATGGCGTTGACGGTGATGCCCTCGGGGCCGAGGTCGCAGGCGAAGCCGCGGGTGATGCCGATGACGCCGTGCTTGGCGGCGACGTAGGCGGTGTTGCCGGGGGTGGCGCCCAGGCCCTCGGTCGAGGCGATGTTGATCACGCGAGGGTTCGAGGATTTGCGCAGCCAGGGCAGGGCGGTGCGGATCGTGCGCTGGTGCGCGGTCAGCATCCCGTCCAGCGCGCGGGCCCACTGCGTCTCGTAGGCGTCGGGCTCGTCGATCGGCGCCCAGGCGGAGAAGCCCGCGTTGTTGACCAGGATGTCGAGGCCGCCGAAGTGGTCGGTGGTCTGCTTGATGCCCGCCTGGATGGCGTCGAGCCTGGAGACGTCCATGGCGAAGGCGATGACCTCGCCGATGGAGGGGTCTTCCTTGCGGGCCTCGGCGATCTCGGCGGCGACGGCGTCCACGCCCTCCTGCGTCAGGTCGGAGATGGCGACCTTGGCGCCCTCGCGCGCGAACAGGTGCGCGGTCGCGCGGCCCATGCCCGACGCCGCGCCGGTCACGAGCGCGATGCAGCCGGCGATGGACCGCGAGCGGTGCTGATAGGGGGGCAGGTTGGTCATCCGGGTCTCCTCCGAGCGCGGCGCGTTGCGGCCGCTTTGTTGGTTGGCGCGCGGGCCTGGGCCGGCGCGGCCCTTCAGGGGGAGCATGACGGAGGGGCGATGCGCAAGAGCTCTGTAAGGGAGACGGATGAGCTTGCGCCGGCCGCAGGGGCGTGGCGCACCCCGCGGGCGCGGGCCCCGGGCCTGACCCGGGGCCTCTCGCGGCCTGCCGCAGGCGCTGCGAAATGCGGCGCGCGCGGCGCTTGCGGCCGGGGCCCCGGGGCCCCGGGGCGCGCCTCCGGCCCGGTCAGTCGAAGCTGCGATAGCCGCGCACGGCCTCGCGGTCGTAGCCCTCGGTCGCGGACATCAGCTGGGCGGTGTAGGGCTCGGCGGGGGCGTGGGCGCGCAGGGTCTCCTCGGTGACTTCCTCGACCATGCGGCCGCGGTTCATCACCGCCACCCGGCCGCAGAGATGGGCCACCACGGCGAGGTTGTGGGAGACCATGAGGTAGGTCAGCCCCCGCTCCTGCTGCAGCCGTTTCAACAGGTTGAGGATCTCCGCCTGGACCGAGACGTCGAGCGCGGAGGTCGGCTCGTCCAGCAGCAGGATCTCGGGCTCGAGGATCAGGGCGCGGGCCACCGCGATGCGCTGGCGCTGGCCGCCGGAGATCTGGTGGGGGTAGCGGAAGCGGAACTCGGGGCCCAGGCCCACGTCGCGCAGCGCGCCCAGGATGCGGGCGTCGCGGTCGCGCAGGCCGTGGATCTCCAGCGGCTCGCGCAGGATGGCGTCGACGGTGTGGCGGGGGTGCAGGGCGCCGTAGGGGTCCTGGAAGACCATCTGCATCGCCCGCGCCTCGGCCCTGGTGCGCTTCGAGGTCAGCTCGCGCCCGTTCACCCGGATCGCGCCGGACCAGTGCGGATTGATCCGGGCGATGGCGCGCAGGATCGTGGACTTGCCCGAGCCGCTCTCGCCCACCAGCCCGTAGCTTTCGCCCTCGGCGACCGAGAAGGAGACGTTTCGCACCGCCTGCACCGCTGAGGCGCCCTGGCCGAAGCTGATCGAGAGGTTTTCGATGTCGATCATGGCGCTCATCCCACGCGATCCGTCAGCCAGGCGGGGTCGCGGTCGAGCACGGGCAGCATCTCCTGTCGGTGTTCGAGGCTGGGCAGGCATTCGAGCAGGCCGCGGGTGTAGGGGTGCTGGGCCTCGTGCAGGCGGCCGGCCTCCAGGACCTCCATGATCCGGCCGCCGTACATGACGATGACGCGGTCGCAGAAGCTCGCCACCAGGTGCAGGTCGTGGGAGATCAGGACGAGGCCCATGCCGCGGTCGCGGACCATGTCGTCGAGCAGCGCCAGCACCTGCATCTGGACGGTGACGTCAAGCGCCGAGGTCGGCTCGTCGGCGATCAGCACATCCGGCTCGGGGATCAGCATCATCGCGATCATCACCCGCTGGCCCATGCCGCCGGAGACCTGGTGGGGGTAGAGGTTGAAGACCTTCTCCGGCTCGCGGATCTGGACCGTCTCCAGCATCTCCAGCGCCCGCCTGCGGGCGACGCGCGTCGAGGCCTTCGCGTGGATCGCATAGGCCTCGGCGATCTGGTCGCCGACCCTGACCACCGGGTTCAGGGAGAAGCGCGGGTCCTGCATGATCATCGAGATCCGGGCGCCCCGGATTTTTCTCAAGGTCCGCGGCGAAGCCTTCAGCAGGTCGATGCCGTCGAAGGACATCCTGGCGGCGTCGATGCGGCCGTTGCCGGCGGTCAGGCCCAGGATGGCGCGACCGGTCTGGGATTTGCCGGAGCCGGACTCGCCCACGATGCCCAGACGCTCGCGGCCAAGCGTGAAGGAGACGCCGCGGACGGCCTCGACCCTGCCGTGCGGCGTGCGGAAGGAGACGCGAAGGTCCTCGACCTCGATCAGGGGTTTCTGCGCGCTCATGCCGAGGCGCTCTTGGGGTCGAGGACGTCGCGCAGGCCGTCGCCGAGCAGGCAGAAGCCGAGCGAGACCAGGAAGATGGCGGCGCCCGGCGCGGTCGGCACCCACCACTGGTCCAGCAGGAACTGCCGGCCGGTGGAGATCATCGCCCCCCACTCGGGCAGCGGCGGCTGGGCGCCGAGGCCGAGGAAGCCGAG
>CAXGVP010000102.1:0-9043 GCA_964013055.1 uncultured Albimonas sp. | reverse complement strand
AACCAGGGGACCCCGGCCGACGGCAGCCGCCAGCGGCGGCGGGGCCGCGGCGCGACCGCGTCGGCCGGGGCGAGGTCGGCTTCAGCGGCCATGACGGATCCTCGGGTCGACGATGCCGTAGCTCAGGTCGACCAGCAGGTTCGCCACGACGAACATGGCGGCGGCGAACAGCACGCCCGCCTGCACCACGGGGAAGTCGCGGGCGAACAGCGCCTCGACGACGGTGCGGCCCAGGCCCGGCCAGGCGAACACCACCTCGACCACGAAGGAGCCGCCGAGCATCGCGGCGAAATAGACGCCCAGCATGGTGATGAGCGGGATCGCCGCGTTGCGCAGCGCGTATTTCCACACCAGCGAGGACTCCGGCGTGCCGACGCTGCGGCCCATGCGGATGTAGTCGCTGTCCAGCACGTCCAGCATCGCCGAGCGGACGATGCGGGTCTGCGCCGCCACCGGGTACCAGCCCAGCGCGATGGCGGGCATGATCACATGGGCCGGCGTGCCGGCGCCGTAGGCCGGCAGCCAGTCGAGGTGGATGGCGAAGATCAGGATCAGCAGCAGCCCGACCCAGAAGTTGGGCATCGCCTGGCCCGCCATGGCGAAGACCTTGCCGAAGCGGTCGACCCAGCCCCCGCGGTTCACCGCCGAGAGCACGCCGAACGGGATCGCCACCGCCATCGAGAAGGCCAGCGCCACCGCCGACAGCAGGATCGTCGCCGGCAGCCGGTCCAGCACCAGCTCCAGCGCCGGCATCTCCCAGCGGTAGGAGCGCCCGAAGTCGCCCTGCAGTGCATCGCCGGCGAAGATCAGGTATTGCCGCCACAGCGGCAGGTCGAGCCCCAGCTTGACGCGCAGCGCGTCGATCACGTCGGGCGGCGCCTCGGGCGGCAGCATCAGCACCACGGGGTCCCCGGTCAGCCGGGTGATCGTGAAGATCACGATCGAGGCGCCCACGATCGACATGAAGCCCTGCAGCAGACGGCGGGCGAAGTATCCCAGCATGACGGCTCCCTGGTCGCGAAGGGTCGGCCGGCGGCGCCTGCGAGGGGCCGCCGGGCCGGGGTTCGGAGGACCCGGGCGGATCAGTCCTGCTTGAGGCCGATCTCCTGGAAATTCCGCCAGAAGCCGGGATGCGGCCAGGGCGTGTATGCCACCTTGTCCGCACGCCAGGCGAAGGTGACCAGCGGCCGGTAGGTGGTCAGACCGCCCAGCACCAGCTCGTGCTTCTTGCGGGCGATCTCCTGCAACGCGGCCTCACGCTCGTCGGGGTCCATGATCGTGTTCACCGCCTCGACCATCTCGTCCATCTCGGGATGGCCGGCGGTGTGGGAGTAGGAGCCCCAGCCCTCGCCGGGCACGAAGGAGTGCAGGTGCCCGCTCCACGCGGTGCCCGGATCGCCCGGCACGCCGTGGCCCCACATGTGCGAGAGGATGCCCCCCTCCATCTGCGGCGTGTCCTCGGCGCGGCGATTGACGTTGATCCAGGCGCCGTACTCGAGGTTCTTCATGTTGCAGCGGATGCCGATGGCCGAGAGATAGGCGAAGAACGCCTCCCCCATCTCCTTGATGTTGGGCTCGCGCGGGGTGATCAGGTTGTAGCAGTTGGTCTCGAAGCCGTTGGGATAGCCCGCGTCCGCCAGCAGCTGCATCGCCTTGGCGGGGTCGTAGGGATAGGGCTTCAGCTCGGGGTCGTAGGCGGTCTCGTCCGGGCCGACCTCGACGTAGCGCTGGCCCTGGCCGAACAGCACCTGCTCGATGATCGCGTCGATGTCCGCGCCATAGGCGACGGCCTGTCGGACCTCGAGCTTGCGGAAGGGCGAGTCCTCGGGCGTCATGTCCATGTCGAAGAACAGGTTGTTGCCCGAGACGCGGCTGGCGGTGGCGACGTTGTCCAGCGCCTCGACCTCCTTGATCATCGCCGGGGGCACCGAGTCGATCCAGTCGACGTCCCCGGTGCGGAAGGCCGCGACGCGGGTCAGGTCCTCGGGGATGATCTTCACGATCAGCCGGTCGACCGTGGGGTGATGCTCCTGGTTCCAGTAGCCCTCGTAGCGGTCGAGGACGAGCTCCTCCTTCACGCTGCGGGAGACGAACTTCCACGGGCCGGTGCCGATCGGGCGCTGGGCGAACTCGTCCTCGCCGACCGCCTCGAAATAGGCCTTGGGGATCGCCCACAGCTGCAGCCAGTTGGCGATGTAGTTCGCGTCCCCCTGGGTGAAGTGCAGCTTGAAGTGCAGGTCGTCGACGATCTCGAACTGCGCGACGTTCGCCTGGTAGTGGGGCCAGCGCGAGACGGCCGGGTCGCGCAGGCGCTGGTAGGCGAACTCGAAGTCGGCCGCGGTCAGCGGATCGCCGTTGTGGAAGGTCACGTCGGGCCGGATCTTCACGTCGATGACGGGCTTGCCGTCGACCTCCAGGACCTCCCAGCTCTCGGCCAGCCAGTTCATCCGCTCGCCCTCCGGCCCGGGCCGGACCAGCTGCTCGAACATGGTGCCGATATAGTATTGGTCGACGCCGGCGGAGTACTTGGCCGGGTCCATGGTGGTGGACTCCGCGGCCAGCGCGACGGTCAGCGAGGATTTCGTCTGCGCACTCGCGGAAAAGGCCGGCCCCGAAAGGACGACCGCGAGCGCCAGGACGGCGCTCCATCTCGGATGGATCATTGAACCTCTCCCCTGGTGCGTTTCCTCCACCGGACCGCTCTGCTGGCGATGTCTCGGATTGCGGCATTCTGCCACTGCGACGAGATGAAAGTCAATTTAACTTCGCCAACCTGACGATCGGCGCCCGCCCGAGGGAGCGACGGCGTCGGCTGCGGGAGGGCGACCTCTGCGGGCAGGTGGAGGGGGCGATCCGGGCGAGGGGGGCCTCCGGCGCGCGGCGGTCCCGACGCTCGGTTGCCATCGGGGGGAATGACACGCATGGTTTCCGTGGGGTGGGAGATCACGCTCGCCAGACAGAATTCGGATGCAGCGACCGCGGGGCCTCGGCGGGCGCAGGGGAGGTTTCGTCATGACGTTCGTACCGACGCAGTGGGGCGCCGTGCTCCGGGCCAACGGCCTCTCGGCGGGAACCCAGTCGGATCCGCAGATCCTTGGCCTGTCGAACGGGAACGTCGTGGTGGTGTGGGCCGACGACAACGACGCCGCCGCGCCGGGCGGCGGGGTCGACCTGGTCTTCGCGCTCTTCGATGCGGAGCAGACCCTGATCGGCGGGCCGGCCCAGCTGAACGACGCCTTCGACTTCGACGACGAGTCGCAGCCGGCCCTCGCCGCCGCGCCGGACGGCGGGTGGTACATGGCCTTCCTCGACGCCGCCGACGTCGACGGCTCGACCACGATCCGGGTGGAGCGCTACGACGCCTCGGGGGTCCTGACCAGTTTCGGCTCGGTCCCCAGGGGCCCGGAGACGGCGGTCGTCGGCAGCCCCTCCATCGCCGTGGACCCCGCGAGCGGCGCCGTCTTCGTCAGCTACGAGATCGCCGACGGAGCCGACCAGGCCGTCGAGGCCCGCCTGTTCGACGCCGCCCTCAACCTGGTCGGGGGCGCGGGATCGAGCCCGATCGTCGTGCGGACCGACGACGCCCCCGCGGACGCCGAGCGTGGCGTCTTCGCCCCCGACAGCGACGTGATGACCAACGGGACCTTCGTCACCGTCTACGAGGAATTCGACGCCGACCGCGGGATCGAGGTCCGGGGCGTCGACGGCGCGACGGGCGCCTCCACCTTCAACGTCAACGTCTCGACCAGCTCGGCCGTCGACGGGCGCGAGGACCGCGACCCGAAGATCGCGGCGCTGACCGGCGGCGGGTTCGTGGTGGCCTGGGTCGAGGAGGACAATCCCTCGACCAGCCAGGACAACGTCAACTTCTCGCTCCACGCCGCGGGCGCCGGCGCCGTGAAGGCGCAGACGGCGGTGGTCAACACCAACTTCGACTTCAACGACGTCGACGTGATCGGCCTCGCCGACGGCGGCTTCCTGATCGTGATGACCTCGCTGACCTCCACGCGGCTGCGCTTCGCGCGCTTCGACGCCGACGGCGAGCCGTCGCCCGCCGGCACGACGGACGTGATCTCGAGCGGCGGGCCGCGGGTCTCGAACCTGTCGCTGACTTCCGACGGGCGGGTGCTGCTGACCTGGCTGAGCGTCGCGGACGGCGACATCCAGGCGGCGATCTTCGATCCGCGGACCAGCTCCGTCTCCGCGCTGACCGAGGGCACGACGACCACGGCGCGGTTCGGGGAAGCCACGACCCTGTCGGGCACCACCGGGACCGACACGCTGATCGGCTCCTCGCAGGCCGACATCATCGTCGGCGGCGACGGCGAGGACGCCCTGTTCGGCCGCGGCGGCGACGACACGATCTTCGGCGGCGAGGCGGACGACACGCTGTCGGGCGGCGACGACGCCGACCTGCTGCTGGGCGGCGGCGGCGCCAACACCCTCGACGGCGGCGAGGGCGAGGACGTGGCCCGGTTCGGCGGCGCGCTTTCCGACTACGCGGTCACGGTCGAGGGCGACGCGCTGGTGGTCGCCCGGACGGGCGAGTCCCATCGCCTGACCGGGATCGAGACGCTGAGCTTCGACGACCAGTCCCTGACCGCCGCCGATGCGCTGCGCCGCTTCCGGGCGCCGAGCGAGGGCGACGACGACATCCTGGGCTCCGAGGGCGCGGACACGATCTCGGCGCTCGCCGGAGACGACCGGATCGAGGCGCTGGGCGGCGACGACACCGTCTTCGGCGGGGCCGAGGACGACACGATCTTCGGCGGCGCCGACGCCGACGAGCTGCACGGCGACGGCGGCGCGGACCTGATCCACGGGGACGGCGGAAACGACGAGCTGTTCGGGGGCGCCGACGGCGACACGATCGACGGCGGCTCGGGCGCCAACACCCTGTTCGGCGGGGCCGGCGACGACACCCTGCTGGGCGGCGACGAGGGCGACTTCATCGAGGGCGGCGACGACGACGACGAGATGCAGGGCGGGCTCGGCGCCAACACGCTCGACGGCGGCGACGGGACCGACACGGCCCGGTTCGCCGGCGCGCTCGCCGACTATTCGATCGCGTCGACCGGGGTGGAGATCGCGCTGTCGCGGCCCGGCGAGTCCCACCAGGTCACGAATGTCGAGGTCTTCAGCTTCTCCGACGGGGAGGTGACGGCCTCGACCCTCCTGCGCCGCTTCACGCCGCCGAGCGAGAGGGCGGACGACCTGCTGGGCACGGAGGGCGCCGACGAGATCCGGGCGCTGGGCGGCGACGACGCGATCGAGGGCCTGGGCGGCGACGACCAGCTGTTCGGCGGCGACGACGACGACACGATCTTCGGCGGCGCGCAGGCGGATTCGCTGTTCGGCGACGCGGGCGACGACACCCTGTTCGGCGGAACCGGAGACGACGCGCTGGAGGGCGGCGACGACGCCGACGCGCTGCACGGCGAGGCGGGCGAGGACACGCTCGCGGGGGGCGAGGGCGACGACACGCTCGACGGCGGCGACGAGGCCGACCGGCTGTTCGGGGGCGGCGGCGCCGACACGCTGTTCGGCGGCGCCGGCGACGACGTGCTGGAGGGCGGCGAGAACGACGACGTCCTGGACGGCGGCGCGGGGACCAACACGCTCGACGGGGGCGGCGGCACGGACGAGGCCCGCTTCGACGGCGCGCTCGCGGACTACACGGTCACGGTCGATGTCGCCGAAGGCAGCCTGCTGCTGGAGCGGACGGGCGAGTCCCACCTCGTCACGACCGTCGAGCGCTTCGTCTTCGCGGACCAGGCGCTGTCGCGGTTCGAGATCACCGCCCGCTTCACCGTCCCGACCGAGGGCGACGACATCCTCCTGGGCTCGGAGCTCGGCGACGAGATCCGGGCGCTGGGCGGCGCCGACAACCTGCTCGGCGGCGAGGGCGACGACAGCCTCTTCGGCGAGGCGGGCGACGACACGCTGCAGGGCCAGGCGGGCGACGACGCGTTGTTCGGCGGGACCGGAAACGACGCGTTCCTCGGCGGGACCGGCGACGACCTGCTGTTCGGCGGCGACGACGACGACACGTTCCTCGCCTTCGAGGACGCCGACACCGTGTTCGGCGGCGACGGCGCGGATCTCGTCGAGTTCGGCCGCCCGCTCGAAACGGTGTCCGTCTCCGAGGCCGGGGGCGTGTTCACCTTCGTCGGCGAAAATTTCACGCTCGAGGTCTCGGAGGTCGAGACCTTCAGCTTCCAGGGCCTGACGACGGAGTTCTTCGACGTCGCGGGAATGCTGCTGATCGCGCATCCGCCGACCGGGGGGGACGACGTGATCTCGGGCACCTCGGGCGACGACCGGATCCGGGGCAAGGGCGGCGACGACCGCATCCACGGGCTGGAGGGCGACGACCGGCTGCTGGGCGGCGGCGGCCAGGACAAGCTGTTCGGCAACAAGGGGGCCGACACGCTCAAGGGCGGCGGCGGCAAGGACGGGCTGAAGGGCGGCGACGACGACGACGTGCTGATCGGCGGCGGCGGCCGGGACCGGCTGTCGGGCGACGGCGGCGACGACCGGCTGCTCGGCCAGGGCGGGAACGACGTGCTCGACGGCGGCGCGGGGCGGGACGCGATGACCGGCGGCGGCGGGCGCGACCGCTTCGTGCTCGACCGCGGCGACGGCAAGGACGAGATCCTCGACTTCCAGCAGGGCCGCGACCGGATCGCCTTCGCCTCGGGCAAGATCGACGACATCTCCGACCTCGCGTTCCGCGACCGGGGCGAGGACCTGCTGATCCGCCACCACCGCGGCGCGGTGCTGGTCCACGACGCCGAGAAATCCGACTTCGACGCCTCCGACTTCCTGTTCTGAGGTCCGGGCCCCGCGACGCGTCGCTTTCCTCGCGGGGCCGAAAGCGCGGAGCCAGGCGGGCGGCCCCTGCCCCGGGCATCACCCCGCAGGCCGCGCCTCCGGCGCCGGCGCCGGCGCCTCGCCCAGGCGCCGGTCGCGCTCCGGCCTCAGCCGTGCGGGGCCAGGATCTGGCGCATCGCCTGGCCCGAGGCCAGCTGGTCGAAGCCCTCGTTGATCTCGTCGAAGCCGATCACGCGGTCGACCAGCGCATCCACCGGCAGCAGCCCGGCGGCATGCATCTCGAGGAACCGCGGGATGTCGCGCACCGGCACGCAGGAGCCCATGAAGCTGCCCAGGATCGACTTCTCCTCGAGCACCAGGTCGGGCTGCGAGAAGGCGAAGGTCGCGCCCGCGGGCGCGATGCCCGCCGTGATCACCTGCCCGCCGCGCGCGGTCACGGCGTAGGCCGCCTCCAGCGCCGGGACCGCGCCGGCGAGGTCGACGGCATGGTCGACGCCGCCGCGGGTCAGCTCGCGGATCTTCTCGACCAGGTCGTTGTCGCCCGAGTCGAAGACATGCGTCGCGCCGAGCGCGCGGGCCTTGTCGCGCTTGGCAGGCTCAGGGTCGACGCCGATGATGATCCCCGCGCCCGAGAGCTTCGCCCCCATGATCCCGCACTGGCCGACGCCGCCGAGGCCGAAGATCGCCACCGTCTCGCCGGGCCGCACGCCGGCCGTGTTCACCACGGCGCCCACCCCCGTCATCACCGCGCAGCCGAAGAGCGCGGCCGTCCGCTGCGGGGTGGCGCGGTCGACCACCACGACGCTGCCCCGGTTGACCACCGCGTATTCCGCGAAGCACGAGACGCCGGAGTGGTGGCGCAGCGGCCGGCCGTCGGCGTCGCGAATGCGAGAGCCGCCCGAGAGCAGCTCCCCCTTGGCGCGCGCCTCGGCGTTGGGGCCGCAGATCTGCGGGCGGCCCGAGAGGCAGGCGGCGCAGCGGCCGCAGGCGGCGGAGAACTGGAACACCACCGCATCCCCGACCGCCACGTCGCGCACGGCGGAGCCGACCTCGACCACCTCTCCCGCGCCCTCGTGGCCCAGCACCACCGGCACGCCGCGCCCCAGCACGCCCGCGATGATCGACAGGTCCGAATGGCACAGCCCGCCGCCGGTGATCCTGACCACGAGGTCGGTCGGCTCGGGCGGGTCGAGCGTCACCTCCTCGATGGCGAGCGGGCGGCTGTCGGCGTAGGGGGCGGGCAGGCCCACCTCTCTCAGGACGGCGGCCTTGCAGGTGATGGTCATGCGATTCCTCCCTCGATTCGCCGCGCATGATGCCTGCGCGAGCGGGCCATGTCCGCCCTCTCCGCCCCGGCGGAGGCGCCCCGGCTGCGACGCGCATGAGGATGGCGCGGAGTCGGGTCAGCGCCGCGGCGAAGCCCGAAGTTCCGATCGTCGCCGATCGTCAGCCCGGGCGAGCGGCCGGCGCGTCACGGTCGGGGGGCGCCGGCGGCGGCGCACGAGGGGCGCGGCGGGGGCCGGGTTCGCTGCGGGGTATCGGGCTCGGGGCGGGGGCGGACGGGGCGATGCATTCGGCAGAGGCGATATCACGCTCGTATCACGCTTTTGAGCGTCAGGTCCGGCTTGCACGTTAACCACACGTCTTGATAACATTTCCGTTGGGGAAGACTGGGAGTCATGGGATGTTTCGCGCAGCCTGCCTGCTGGCCGCGGGCGCCTTCTGGGCGCCGGCCGCAGAACCGTCTTCGGCGCAGCCGGCCGGAGACCTAGAGATGCAGGTCCTGCTCATCGATCCGCTGGTCTCCGCGCAGCCCGCCGCCGATCCGCAGGCGCTGGCCGATCCCGCGTTCCGAGCCTTCGCCACCCGCCTGCTGGAGACGCTCGACCGCCGGCTCGCCGCCGCCACGCCGCAGCCGGCGAGGGGCGAGGCGACGCTGATGCGGATCCCGCTCGTCGCCTCGGGGGATGCGCCGTTTCCCGCGCCGCCCGCCCCGCCCGCGGCCGAGGGCGCCGACTGCACCATCGACTCGCCCTGGCTCTCGATGACCGTGCGCCGCGACGCAGACGGGCTGCATGTCGCGCTGCTGGCGTTGTGGAGCGAGCGCCAGGCGCTGCTCGACCTGGCCGCGCTCGCCTCGCAGGCCCCCCTGCCCCAGCGCGCCCCGCAGGCGCCGCTGAGCCGCGCGGAGTTCGCCGCCCTCGCCGAC
>CAXGVP010000101.1:0-9107 GCA_964013055.1 uncultured Albimonas sp. | reverse complement strand
TCCACAGGGTCGTCGCGGTCAGCGCGCGGGCCGAGGGGTCATAGCGCGCGCCGCGCGCGGCCATCAGCTCGGCGCTCGCCGTCTCGTAGGCGTCGAGCGGGCCGCAGGCATGCTCGAGGATCGGCGCAGGCTCGCACAGGCCGTGATCGTAGCAATAGGCGGCGGCGACGAGATGGGCGCGCAGCGCCTCGAGGTCCGCCTCGCGCGTCTCCGTCGCCCGCCCCGCGATCGTGTCGGAGAGGAGCCGCCGCGCCCCGGCGACGGCGGGGGAGCCGGCCTGGACGAGGATCTCGAAGGTGCGCTCGGGCGCAGGCGCCGCGGGCTCGTCGTCGATCAGGAGGAGCTGCAGGTTCGCCGCCAGCACCCCGACGAGCGCCGCGGCGCCCAGGGCGAGGGCGAGCGTCGACCCGCCGTCCCGGAGCGGGGCGGAGACGGCCGGGCGCCCCCCGCCCTGGCCGCCCGGCCCGAGGCGGCGGCGGCGAAGCAGGCGGTCGGCGACCACCGGCTCAGCTCAGCCAGCGCTTGCGGCGGCGGTAGGAGCGGACCTCGCGGAAGGACTTGCGGCCCTGGTCGGACATGCCGAGGTAGAACTCCTTCACGTCCTGGTTCTCGCGCAGGGCCTTGGCCTCGCCGTCCATCACCACGCGGCCGCTCTCGAGGATGTAGCCGTAGTGGGCGTAGCGGAGCGCGACGTTGGTGTTCTGCTCGGCCAGGAGGAAGCTGACGCCCTCCTTCTCGTTGATCGATTTGACGATCTCGAAGATCTGCTCGACCAGCTGCGGGGCAAGGCCCATCGAGGGCTCGTCCAGCAGGACCGTCTCGGGGCGGGACATCAGCGCGCGGCCGATGGCGCACATCTGCTGCTCGCCGCCCGAGGTGTAGCCGGCGAGCGAGGTGCGGCGCTCCTTCAGGCGGGGGAAGTAGTCGTAGACCATCTCGAGGTCCTTCGCGACCTCGGCGCGCCCGTCGGCGCGGGTGTAGGCGCCGGTCATCAGGTTCTCTTCGACGGTCAGATGCTCGAAGCAGTGGCGGCCTTCCATGACCTGGATGACGCCGGACTTCACCAGCTCGGCCGGGTCGCCGGCCGCCACGTCGCGGCCGCGGTAGAGGATGCGGCCCTTGGTGACCTCGCCGCGCTCGGACTTCAGCAGGCCCGAGATCGCCTTCAGCGTGGTGGTCTTGCCGGCGCCGTTGCCGCCCAGAAGCGCGGTGATGCCGCCCTTGGGCACGGTCAGGCTGACGCCCTTCAGCACGAGGATCACGTGGTTGTAGATGACCTCGATGTTGGAGACCCGCAGCAGCGGCTCGCCCGGCGCGGGGTCGGCCGAGAGCTCGGCGTCGGTGGTGGCCACGGCGGCGGCGGCCTTGGCTTCCGCGAGGGCGGCGTCGGTCATCGTCGGAGCGCTCCGGCTGGGGGCCGCGGCGGGCGGCCGGGAATTCGGGGGAGAGCGGGGGCCCGGAGGCCCCGGTTCAAGGGAGGGCGGGGGCCCGGGGGCCCCAGTTCAAGGGAAGGCGGGGGCCCGGGGGCCCCCGCTGGTCAGGTCGCGATCACTCGCAGCTGCGCGGCTCGATGCCGGCCTCGGCGGCGTAGGCCATCGAGTCCTCCTCGATCAGCGGCATCACCACGTCGGCGTCGGGCTCGATGAAGTCGGAGACCAGCGACCAGGTCTTGGCCTCGGCGTCCCACTGCTGCACGGCGGCCAGGTGCGGGGCGCCGTGGTCGGCGCAGCTGACCTGGAAGCCGGGGGCCATGCCGCCCATGCCCAGGCTCTCCCAGTCGGCCTCGGTGATGCCGAAGGTCTCCATCGCGTCGCGGAAGTCGGAGGGGGTGATCTGGTCGGCGCCCGTCGCCTCCTGGGCGGCCTTGATCACCTCGACCACCACCGCGGCGACGTAGAGGCCGCGGTTATAGAGCACCTCGCCCTTCTTCGAGCCGTCGCCGGCCGTCAGCCCCTTGTCGTAGACGTGGGTCTTGAGGTCCTCGTAGATCGGGAAGTCCATGCCCGGGGCGTGCCAGGTCACCGCCTTGTAGCCGTCCGCGCCCGCGCCCGCGGGCAGCACGTCCGCCTCGGAGCCCGAGAACCAGGTGCCGATGAACTTGTCCATCGGGAAGCGGATGTTGGCGGCCTCCTGCACGGCGACCGAGTTCATCACGCCCCAGCCCCACATGAACACGTAGTCGGGCCGCGAGCGCCGGATCTCGAGCCACTGGGACTTCTGCTCCTGGCCCGGGTGGTCGACGGCGATCGAGTTGAACTCGAACCCGTGCTTCTTGGACAGCTCCTCCAGCGTGCGGATCGGCTCCTTGCCGTAGGCGGAGTTATGGTAGAGCAGCGTGATCTTCTTGCCCTCGAGGCTGCCGCCCTCCTGCTCCATCGCGTATTTGGTCATCACCGAGGCGGCGTCCCAGTAGGTGCCGGGCACGATGAACACCCAGGGGAAGACCTTGCCGTTGACGGCCGAGGTGCGCCCGTAGCCGGTGGACCAGATCGGGATCTCGTCGGCGGTGGCCTTGGGGATCAGCTGGTAGGTGATGCCGGTGGACTGCGGGATCACCACGAGGGGGTTCGAGCCCTTGATGGACTCGTAGCACTCGACGCCCTTCTGGGTGTTGTAGGCGGTCTCGCACTCCTCCTCCTGGATCATCACGCCGCCGACGCCGCCGTCGCGCTCGTTGATCAGGGTGTAGTAGTCGGCGATCCCGTCCGCGAAGGGGATGCCCGAGGGCGCGTAGGGCCCGGTGCGATAGACGAAGCTGGGCAGCACGTGCTGGGCGAGCGCAGGGCCCGCCGCGATCGTCAGCGCCGCCGCGGCGGCCGCCATCTTGATCAGGTTCATGGTCGTCTCCCTTTGGATTTCCGGTCGGAAGCCCCGTTGGCCGGGGTCTCGTTGGGGGGCTCGGGGGCCGTCCCGCTCAGTGCGGGAAGGGCCAGAGCCGAAGCTTCTCCTTGATCAGGCGCCACAGCTGCGCGAGGCCGTGCGGCTCCAGGATCAGGAAGGCCACGATGAGGCCGCCGACGATGACGAACTCGAAATGCGTGGCGATGGTGGTGGGCCAGCCGAGGCCGCCGACCATGACGTTCTTCAGCAACACCGGCATGAAGATCATGAAGGCCGCGCCCGCGAAGCAGCCGAAGATCGAGCCGAGGCCGCCGATGATGATCATGAACAGCACCAGGAACGACTGGTTGATGCCGAAGGCCTCGGTCGGCTCGGCGGCGCCGAGGTAGACCGAGAAGAACAGCGCCCCCGCAATGCCCACGTAGAACGAGCTGACGGCGAAGGCCGAGAGCTTGGTGCGCAGCGGGTTCACGCCGATGATCTCGGCGGCGATGTCCATGTCGCGGATCGCCATCCACTGCCGGCCGACGCGGCCGCGGGTGAGGTTGCGCATCAGCCAGGCGAGCAGGAACACGAAGACCGCGCAGAACAGGTAGGCGCCCCAGGCCGGCACCTCGGGCCCCGTCACGTCGATCCCGAAGACCGAGCGCGGCGGCGCGGTGATCTGCCCGGTGGCCGAGTAGTTGAAGAACCACGGCACCTTGTTGAACAGCCACACCAGGAAGAACTGCGCGGCCAGCGTCGCGACCGCGAGGTAGAAGCCCTTGATCCGCAGCGAGGGCAGGCCGAACAGCGCCCCCACCGCGGCCGTGACCCCGCCCGAAAGCAGGATCACGAAGAAGATGTTGAGCTCGGGGAACGCGGTCATCAGCTTGTAGGAGGCGTAGGCCCCCACCGCCATGAACCCGCCGGTGCCGAGGCTCACCTGCCCGCAATAGCCGGTCAGGATGTTGAGCCCCATCGCCGCGATGCAGAACACCAGGAACGGGATCATCACCGACTTGGCCATGTAGTCGGAGATGAAGACCGGGATGATCGCGAAGGCGACGATCAGCACCACGTAGTAGCGCCAGCGGTCGAAGGCGATCGGGAAGGTCTGGGCGTCGTCGACGTAGGACGTCTTGTAGTCGCCGGCCTCACGGTAAAGCATCGGTCTAGACCCTCTCGATGATCTTGTCGCCGAACAGGCCCTGGGGTCGGAACACCAGGAAGATCAGCGCGAGCACATAGGCGAACCAGTTCTCGGTGGCGCCGCCGACCATCGGGCCGATGGCGAATTCGAAGAGCTTCTCGCCCACCCCGATGATCAGCCCGCCGACGATGGCGCCGGGGATCGAGGTGAAGCCGCCCAGCATCAGCACCGGAAGGGCCTTCAGCGCGATCAGCGACAGCGAGAACTGCACGCCGGATTTCGCGCCCCACATCGAGCCCGCGACCAGCGCCACGAACCCCGCGATCGCCCAGGTCACCACCCAGATGAAGCGCAGCGAGATGCCCACCGAGAGCGCCGCCTGGTGGTCGTCGGCGACCGCCCGCAGGGCGCGGCCGATGCGCGTGTACTGGCTGAACAGCGTCAGCGCGACCACCAGCGCCACCGCCACCGCGGCCGCGATCAGGTCGAGCTTGTCGATGTACATCCCGTAGAAGCCCGAGTCCTCGGCCCCCCAGCCCACGGTCATGTCCTCGATCCAGAAGCTGCCGCCCTGGGGCAGGCCCAGGTCCAGCGCCTTGATGTCGGAGCCCCACATCAGGTCCCCGAAGCCTTCGAGGAAATAGGCGAGGCCGATGGTGGCCATGAACAGGATGATCGGCTCCTGGTTGACCAGGTGCTTGAGGATGATGCGCTCGACCAGGATGGCGAACAGCAGCATCACCAGCAGCGCCATGACGATGGCCAGGATCGTGGGCATCTGCCAGCCGAAGCCGTGGATCTCGGTGCCCAGCATGGCGTTGATCAGCTCGGCGAAGGGCACCTGCCCGTCCTGGAAGCCGACCAGCGTCAGGGCCGCGAACAGCGCCATGACGCCCTGCGAATAGTTGAAGATGCCCGAGGCCTTGAAGATCAGAACGAAGCCAAGCGCGACGAGCGAATACATCACGCCCGTCAGCAGCCCGTTCACGATCACCTCGATCGTATAGAGAAATTCGGCGCTCATGCCGCGGTCCCCTCCCTGTGGATCGCGATGAAAGGGGTCAGTCGTGCGAGACGCCGAGATAGGCGTCGATCACGTCCTGGTTGGCGCGGACCTCCTCGGGGGTTCCGTCCCCGATCTTGCGTCCGTAATCCAGCACCACCACCCGGTCGGCGATGTCCATGACCACGCCCATGTCATGCTCGATGAGCGCGATGGTGGTCCCGAACTCGTCGTTCACGTCGAGGATGAAGCGGCACATGTCCTCCTTTTCCTCGACGTTCATGCCGGCCATCGGCTCGTCGAGCAGCAGCAGCTTGGGCTCGGCGGCGAGCGCCCGGCCCAGTTCGACGCGCTTCTGGAGGCCGTAGGGGAGCCGGCCGACGGGGGTCTTGCGGATCGCCTGGATCTCGAGGAAGTCGATGATCTCCTCGACCCGGCGACGATGCTCGACCTCCTCGCGCTGGGCGGCGCCCCACCACATCGCCTGGCTCCAGAAGCTCGTCTTCATCATGGTCATGCGGCCCGTCATGATGTTGTCGAGCGTCGTCATGCCCTTGAAGAGCGCGATGTTCTGGAAGGTGCGCGCGATCCCCTGCTGGGCGATCTCGTAGGGCTTCATCGGCCCGCGCTTCTTGCCGTGGAACCAGATCTCCCCCTCCTGGGGGTGATAGAAGCCGTTGATCACGTTGAGCATCGAGGACTTGCCGGCCCCGTTGGGGCCGATGATCGCGCGGATCTCGTGTTCCTTGATGTCGAAGGAGATGTCCTTGATGGCCGTCACGCCGCCGAAGCGGAGCGTGATGTTCTTCATCTCCATCACCGTGCCGCCGATGCGCCGCGGCTCGATGCCGTGGGCCTCTTCCTGGCTGGCATAGGCGGCGTCGGTGGACGCCGCCTCGGCTGCATGAATGCTCACTCGCGCCTCCCTTCGCGAGCGGTCGATGGACCCTCCCGTCCGATCAGCCGCTCGAGTTGATGCACTCGCCGACGCCGACAGGTTCCTCGACGGCGGCGAAGAAGAGGAAGGCGTTGCCGGCGCCCGCCTCGATGACGATGGACACGTTCACCCCCGGGCGGGTCTCGCCGCGGGTCTTGATCTTGCGCGCGTAGGTGCGGTTGTCCCCGAAGGGGCAGGCCACGTCGCGGAACGTGCGGTTGTCGGTGTTGTTCTCGATCCAGGTCTCGAACTTGCTGATCGCCTCGGCGATGTCGATCGGCACCGTGGTGACGGTGCTGATCGGGAAGGCCACGCGGCAGCCCTTGTAGGTCTCCGAGCCGGCCACATGCTCCATGTGCACGAGGATCGGCACGATGCCCGCCGCCTCCCAGGCGATGCCGTTGGACCGCACGTCGATGCGGTTCGCCTCCAGCGGATCCATGGCGACGAGATCGCCGGTGACGATGCCGGCGTTGCGCATGATCGGCTCGGCGCAGCGGTGGAAGGCGAACTCGTACCAGTCGTTCTCGGTCTCGCCCGCCAGCGCGGGCGCGCCGAGGGCGGCAAGCGGCAGCGCGACCACCAGCCCCCGCAGGGCCAGGCGCGCGGTTCCGATGAGGTCGGGGCGCATCTCGTTACTCCGATACTGGCGGCGGGACCCCCGCCGCTTACGCACACGCGACGCCCCGGCGGCGCGGCCCGCGACGGAGCCCTCCCGCTCCGGCCGCCGGCCCGGGCGCGACCCGGACATCGTGAACGAGAAGTTTACACCGATCGGAGCCGTGAAACACCTATTCATATCCCGGCATGACGCCGCGCCCGGCCGGCCCCTGCGCGCGGGGCGCGCGGACAGGCCGGCCGGGCCGCGCCCCGAGGGAGCGCAGGCGTCGTGCAGCGGGCGATGGCTCATTCGGCGGCGACCTTCGCGCCCGCGGGGAACACCTTCGCGTCGCGGATCTTCAGCGTGCCCGAGATCGCGCCCTTGCGGCCGTCCTCGTAGGTCACCTCGACCGAGGCGAAGACCTCCGGCGCGCCGGAGTAGAGCGCCTCGATCAGGGAGGCGTAGCGCTCCTCGACGATGCGGCGGCGGACCTTGCGGGTGCGGGTCATCTCGCCGTCGTCGGCGTCGAGCTCCTTGTGCAGCACCAGGAAGCGATGCACCTGGCAGCCCGAGAGCATGTCGTCCTGCGCCAGCGAGGCGTTCACCTCCTCCATGTGCTCCTGGATCATGTCGTAGACCTTGGGATGGCCCGCGAGCTCCTGGTAGGAGGCGTAGGAGATGTTGTTGCGCTCGGCCCAGTTGCCGACCGCGCTCAGGTCGATGTTGATGAAGGCCACGCAGCGGTCGCGGTCGGCGCCGAAGACCACCGCCTCGAGCACCGAGGGGAAGAACTTCAGCTTGTTCTCGACGTACTTGGGCGCGAAGAGCGCGCCGTTGGCCAGCTTGCCGACGTCCTTGGCGCGGTCGATGATCCGCAGGTGGCCGGTGCCTTCCTCGAAGAAGCCCGCGTCGCCGGTGGCGACCCAGCCCTCGGCGTCCTTGGTGTCGGCGGTCGCCTCG
This sequence comes from uncultured Albimonas sp., assembly GCA_964013055.1. GTDB lineage: Bacteria > Pseudomonadota > Alphaproteobacteria > Rhodobacterales > Rhodobacteraceae > Albimonas. The sequence goes on along the minus strand of CAXGVP010000101.1, from coordinate 1,633 downwards.
GGGTTCTTGTAGTATTCCTGGAAGACGCCCGGCGAGCGGTAGTAGATCTCCCCGCTCTCGCGGATCTGGATCTCGACGCCCGGCGCAGGCACGCCCACGGTGTCGGCGCGCACCTCCCCGTCGGGCTGCACGGTGATGAAGACCGAGGCCTCGGTCTGCCCGTAGAGCTGCTTGAGGTTGATGCCGAGCGAGCGGTAGAACTGGAAGATCTCCGGCCCGATCGCCTCGCCCGCGGTGTAGCCCACGCGCACGTTCGACAGCCCCAGCGCGTTCTTCAGGGGGCTGTAGACCAGCAGCTCGCCCAGCGCGTATTTCGCGCGGTCCGCGGCCGAGACCGGCTTGCCGTCCAGGATGTCGGGGCCCACGCGGCGGGCATGCTCCATGTAGGTGTCGAAGAGCTTCTTCTTGATCGCGCCGGCATCTTCCATCCGGATCGAGACGTTGGTCAGCAGCGTCTCGAAGATCCGGGGGGGCGCGAAGAAATAGGTCGGCCCGATCTCCTTGAGGTCGGACATCATGGTGTCCGGGCTCTCGGGGCAGGAGACGCAGAAGCCCGCCACATAGGCCTGGCCCATCGAGAAGATGAAGTCCCCGACCCAGGCCATCGGCAGGTAGGCGAGCACGCTGTCGGTCTCGACCAGCTTGTCGAACTCGGCGGTCGCCCGCGCGGTGAGGATGATGTTGTCGTTCGACAGCACCACGCCCTTGGACCGCCCGGTGGTCCCGGAGGTGTAGAGCATCACGCAGGTGTCGGGACCGGTCTGGGCCGCGCAGATCGCGTCGATCTTCGGGCCCATCTCGGCCGCGGCGCCCTGCCCGCTCGCCACCACTTCGGCGAGGTGATGGAGCGTCGTGTGGTCGTATTTGCGCAGGCCGCGGGGGTCGAGGTAGATCATCCGGCGCAGCGCCGGGGCCTGCTCCATCTCGATCACCTGCAGGAGCTTGTCGACCTGCTCCTGGTCCTCGACGATGGCGAAGGTCGCGCCGGAGTGGTCGAGCACATAGGCCATCTCGTCGGCGGCGGCGTCCGAGTAGACCGGCACCGGGATCGCGCCGCACATCTGGCACGAGACCATCGACCAGTAGAGCTGGGGCCGGTTCTTGCCGACGATCGCCACCCGCTCGCCGGGCTGGAGCCCGAGGCCCATCAGCCCCATGGCGAGCGCCCGGGCCTCCTCGCGCAGCTCCTTCCAGGTCCACGTCTGCCAGATGCCGTACATCTTCTCGCGCGCCGCCGGGCGGTCGCCGCGGGCGCGCGCGTTGTGGTCCAGGAGCTTCGGAAACGTGTCGAGCGCGCCGTTCGGCGCGGGCGAAGTGCTCACCGGCGATGTCCTCCCTTGGATCCGCCGCAAGCCGCGGCGGGTCAGACCTCCCAATGCGCTCTTGTCGTTCCGCCGACGGGGCTGCGGCCGGGTCTCCCAATCCGGTCGCGGTCGGCGGGCGGCTCTTGGAGGCCGCGCAATATTCGAACGCTCGCGAATCTCTTACGGCAAGGATGCGCCGGGCGCCAGACCCGCGGGAGCGTCGAATCGACGCCCCCGAGTTAATTTCGCGGAAATTTTCCGAGATTCACTCGCAACGGGAAATCTTCGCGCCGTGAAACGGCTTAGCGATGCGAATCGGAGGCGCCCCG
>CAXGVP010000100.1:0-9162 GCA_964013055.1 uncultured Albimonas sp. | reverse complement strand
CCGGCCGTGGCGGTTGCGGGTCGGGGGGGCGGACGCGGCCGGGGCGATCCCCGCGCTGCGCGCGCTCGGCCCCGCGACGGTGGAGCCTGCCGCGCCGGACTTCCGCGACCGCCTCTCCCGCGCCGCCGCGGCTGTCACGCTCTGCGGCTACAACACGGCCGTCGAGGCCGCGCTTTCGGGCACGCCGACCCTGCTGGTCCCGATGGAAGAGGGCGGCGAGCGCGAGCAGCTGATCCGGGCCGAGGCTTTTGCAAGACTGCCGGAGATCGAAACCGCGCGTATCGGCGACCTGACGCCTTCGGGGCTGGCGGCGCGGGTCTCGGCGCTGGCCTCGCAATCGCGCCGGGCGGCGGCGATCCGCGCCGACGGCGGGGCCGAGGCGGCGCGGATCGTGCTGGAGATGCTGGGGTAGGGCGCATTTCAATGCGCCATGCCTGCCTCAGGAATAGGGGTCGAGCGCGTCGCGCAGACCGTCGCCGAGGAAGTTGAACGCCAGCACCACCATGATCACCGGGATCATCGGGGCCAGCAGCCACGGGTAGATCTCGACCGCGGTCAGGTCGAGCGCGTCGTTGAGCATCAGCCCCCAGCTCACCGCCGGCGGGCGCAGGCCGAGGCCGAGCAGGGACAGCGCCGTCTCGCCCAGGATCATGGTGGGGATCGAGAGCGTGGCGGAGGCGACCAGGTGGCTCATGAAGTTCGGCATCATGTGGCTGCCGACGATGCGGGTGGTCGAGGCGCCCATGAGCTCCGCGGCGCGCACATAGTCCTCTTCGCGCAGGCTCAGGAACTTCGAGCGCACGGCGCGGGCGAGGCCGGGCCAGTCCAGCAGCCCCAGGATCACCGAGATCATGAAGAACACCGCCACCGGCCCCCAGTTGGCGGGGATCGCGGCCGAGAGCGCCAGCCAGATCGGCAGCTCGGGCATCGAGCGGATGATCTCGATCGAGCGCTGGACGACGGCGTCGAACCAGCCGCCGAAATAGCCCGCGAAGCCGCCCAGCACCATGCCGATGCCGAAGCTGATGGCCACCCCGATCAGGCCCACGGTCAGGGACAATTGCGCGCCGTGCATGATCCGGCTGTGGATGTCGCGGCCAAGGCGGTCGGAGCCCAGGATGAACAGGTCGGCCCCTTCGGGAGGGCAGATCAGGCGGAACCGGCTCTCGGCCAGGCCCAGGAAGGTCCACGGATCGCCGCAGGAGGTGAACCAGCGCACCGGGCGCGGGTCCTCGTAGTCGCTCACGAAGTCGGGCTGGAAGGTGTCCATGTTGATGGTCGAGACCATCGGGTAGGTCACCGCGAGATGGCCGTGGGCGAACCAGTCGATCTCCTGCGGGGGGGCGTAGATCGCGTCGGCGTTGCGCGAGGCGGGCGCATAGGGCGCGAGGAAGCCCACGAAGGGCAGGGCGAGGTAGATCGCCAGCAGGTAGACGCCCGAGATCACCGCCAGGCGATGGCGGAAGAAGCGCCGGAAGATCAGCGTGGTGGTGGAGGCGTCGAGGTCCTTGCGCTCGAGCGCCTGCAGGTCGGCCTCGGCGTCCCAGGGCTCGTCCGAGACCCAGTGGCTGTCGAGGTCGCCCCCGGAGCGGCCCAGCGCGTGGGGATCGCCGGCGTCGTGGTCGTATCCCTGGCGGCTCACCGGCGCCTCCCCGAAAAGCGGATGCGGGGGTCGAGCACGGCCAGCAGCAGGTCGGAGACCAGCATGCCCAGCAGCGTCAGCACCGAGACGAACAGCAGGATGAAGCCCGAGAGGAAATAGTCCTGGCTGCGCAGGGCCGAGAGCAGGATCGGCCCGATGGTCTGCAGGCCCATCACCAGCGACACCAGCACCGAGCCGGAGACGAGGGAGGGCAGCAGGTTGCCGATGTCGGCGACGAACGGGTTCAGCGCCATGCGCAGCGGATAGCGGGTGATGGTCGCGACCTTGCCGACGCCCTTGGCCCGGGCGGTGGTGACGTAGGGTTTTCCGAGCTCGTCGAGGAGGTTGGCGCGCAGGCGGCGGACCATGGCGGCCATGCCGGAGGTGCCGATGACGATGATCGGGACGATCATGTGCAGGAGGATGTCGCCGAGCTTGGCGAAGCTCATCGGCTGGTCGACGTATTCCTTGCCCATCAGGCCGCCGACCGGGATGCCGAACCACTGGGCGCCCTTGTGGTAGAGGATCAGCGCCAGCAGGAAGTTGGGCGTCGCCAGCCCGATGTAGCCCACGAAGGTGGCGGCGTAGTCGATCCAGGAGTTCGCGCGCACGGCGGCGATCGCCCCCAGCGGCAGGGCCACCATGTAGACGAAGAGGATGGTGAAGAAGTTCAGGGCGATGGTCATCCACAGCGCCTCGCCCACGATCTCGTTGACGGGCTTGTCGAGCTCGAAGCTCCAGCCGAGGTTGCCCTGGATGATGCCCGAGAAGCCGTTGGGGCCGGGCCAGAAGCCCATCCAGATCAGGTATTGCTCCCACATCGGGCGGTCGAGGGCGTATTCCTTCATCAGGAACTCGGCCTTGGCGACCGAGGCGCCCTCGCCCGAGGCGCGCAGCTGCTGGATCTGGTTGGACAGCACGTCGCCCGGCGGCAGGTTGACGATCCAGAAGATCAGGATCGAGACCAGCATCAGGGTCCAGAGCATCGTCCAGCAGCGTTTCAGAACGTAGCGGCCCATCAGCGGGCCTCCGTGCCGGGGACGACGTGCGGGTCGCTCGCGCTTCGCGCGTCGCCCCGCCCGCCGTCCCCGTGGCGCCCGGACCCCGCCAGGGGCGCGAAGGCGACGGGCCTCGCGGCGGCGCGCAGCGGCCTGGGCGTGGCGGTGACGGGCGACAGCAGGGGCGCGGCGGCGTGGCGCAACAGCAAGGGCGCAGCGACGGGGAGCGACAGCAGGGCAGCGGCGGGGGCGCGCGACAGTTGAGGTGCGCCGGCGGCGCGCGACGGAAGGGGCGCGGCGGGGGCGCGCGGGGCCCGGCGCGAGGGAGCCGGGCGGGGGAGGTCGGGGGCGAAGGACGTCATTCGACGAAGAAGAACTCGTCGACGCGGTGCACGCCCAGGTGGGCGCCCGGGTCCCAGGCGTAGATCGCCTTCTGGGGCACGTTGCGCAGCCGGTTCGAGACGATGATCGGCTGCGGCGCCGCCGAGACCAGGCCGATCGCGAAGACCTGGTCGGCGTGGATGTCGAGCATCGCGTTCCAGGCGGCCGCCTGGCCCTCCTCGTCCGGCGAGGCCTGCCATTCCTTGTAGAGCGCCAGCAGGCGCTTCGCCGGCTCGATCTGGGGCGGCTCGCCGGCCGTGCCCTTGGTCTGCCAGTACTGCCCCCACATCGGCCACGAGAAGTTGGCCTGGTCCACGGGCGCAAGCTCGTCAGGGGGCGAGGAGGCGGTGGGGATGCCGTTGTTCCAGCCGTACCAGACCGGCATCATCGAGGCGCCCTGGTAGGCGGAGTTGCGCAGGATGTCCCGGTCCAGCGGACGGAAGATCAGCTTGGCGCCGATCAGCCGCCAGCTCTCGGCCACGAGTTCCAGCGCGTCGGATTCCTCGGTGCGCTCGCCGGCGGTCTCGACCACGATCTCCAGGCGGCGGCCGTCGGGCAGGAGGCGCGTGCCGTCGCCGTCCTTGCGCTCGAGGCCCAGCGCGTCGAGCATCGCGTTGGCGCGGTCGATGTCGTAGTCGGCCCAGGCCTTGGCGCGCGCCTCGGTGAAGAACGGGCTCTGCTCGAGGGGCGCCACCGCGCGTTCCTTCGCGAGGCCGTAGAACAGGCTCTTGTTGATCGCGCGTCGGTCGATCCCCAGCGACAGGGCGCGGCGGAAGTCGGGCTCTCGGAACAGCGCCTGGAAGGCGGGGTCCTCGTAGTTGAGGTTGGGATAGAGCGCGATCTCGGACGCCGCGCCGTTGGTCCAGAGGTAGGTGGTGTAGTTCCCGGTCTTCTCGCCCTTCTTGAGCACGGGGGCGTCGGAGAAGGTGAGGGTGCGGATCTGCAGGTCGCTCTCGCCGAGCGTGACCTTGGAGGCGACGAGACCGGCGGCGGCGATCTCGGCCTCGACCTCGTCGATGTAGGGCAGCTGCACGCCGTTGGCGTCGACCCGGTGGTAATAGGGGTTGCGCGCGAGGATGTAGCGCTGGCCGTTGGGCTCTGTCGTGTTGACCCAGGGCTGCAGGGTCGGCAGCTCCGGATTGTCGAAATTGTACATGTTGTCCAGCTTGTTGTGCAGCTGGGCCCAGTTGCGCGAGCGGGTCTTGCGGAGCAGGCCCGCAAGCTCGTCCTTGTCGGTGTAGGCCTCGTGGAACTTCTTCATGAAGTGCGAGGGCCGGTAGATGAAGGGCGGGCGGGCCTGCGCCAGCGCCGGCAGGAACCGGGGGTTGGGCGACGACCACTCGAAGCGGATCTCGGTCTCGGAGACGACGGTGACCGTGGGCGCCTCGCCGTCGACCAGCAGCAGGGCGGGGGGACCCGCGGGGACCAGCTGCTCGTTGTTGGCGACGTCTTCCCACCAGTAACGGAAATCCTCGGTGGTGAAGGGGGCGCCGTCGGACCACTTGTGACCGCGGCGCAGGTGCAGGGTGAACACCCGGCCCTCCTCGACCACCACGTCGCGCAGGATGTCGGGCTGCAGCACGTAGTCCTGGTCGAAGCCGACCAGGCGCGCGTAGCCGTAGACCACCATGTAGCGGACGTCGCGGGCGCGGGTGAAGATGGTGCGCAGGCGCCCGCCGGCCTGGCCGAAGGCGCGGCCCTTGGCCTCGAGGTCGACCACCAGCGGCTCCTGCGGCAGGCGGTCGGTGACGGGGGGCAGCTCTCCCGCGTCGACCCGGGCCTGGAGGGAGGCGGATTCCTTCGGGGCCTGGGCCAGGGCGCGGGCGGCGGACAGCGCGAAGATCGAGGCGGCGGCCCCGAAGAGGCCCTCGCGGCGGGTGATCCGGAAGACGGGAGAACGGGTCATGCGGCGCACCTTACGAAATGTCCGGGCTCGACTTCCAGCAGTCCGGGGGCGGCGTCGTCCGAGGCGTAGCCGTAGGGCTCGGGCCAGGTCTCGGGCGCGCCGGCGCCGCGGGCGACGGCGGCGAGGTCGAGGCGACGGGAGAGGTCGGGTTCGGGCGACGCCGCGATCAGCGCCTTGGTGTAGGGGTGCCGCGGGTCCTGGAAGAGGAGACTCGCGGGGCCCTGCTCGACGATCCGGCCGCGGCGCATCACCGCCACCCGGTCGGCGAGATCGGCCACCACCGTGAGGTCGTGGCTGATGAAGAGATAGCTCAGCCCGAGGTCGTCGCGCAGGTCCTTGAGCAGCGCCAGCACCTGCGCCTGCACCGAGACGTCGAGCGCCGAGGTCGGCTCGTCGCAGACCAGCAGCTCGGGCTGCAGGGCCAGCGCGCGGGCGATCGAGATGCGCTGCCGCTGGCCGCCGGAGAAGGCGTGGGGGAAGCGGGAGAGATGCTCGGGGGAAAGGCCCACCTGGCGCATCAGGTCGGCGGCGCGCTCGCGCCGCTCGCGGTCCGTGCCGCGGCCGTGGACGCGCAGCGGCTCGGTCAGGATGTCCATGACGGCCATGCGCGGGGAGAGCGAGGCGTAGGGGTCCTGGAAGACGATCTGCACCTTGGAGCGGAATTTCTTCAATGCATCGCCTGAAAGCTGGGTGACGTCGACGGTCTTGCCGTCGGCGCCCTTGAAGCCGACCTCGGCGCCCTCGTCGGGCTCCTCGGCGCGCAGCATCAGCTTGGCGATCGTGGACTTGCCGGAGCCGGATTCGCCGACGATGGCCAGCGTCTCGCCGCGGCCGACGGCGAGTTCGACGTCCTGGACGGCCTTCACGTCCGCGGGCGGCGGGCCGAAACCCTTGCGGCGGCCGGGGTAGGTCTTGGCGAGGCCCTTGGCCCAGAAGATCGGGTCCTCGACGCCGCCGCGGCGGACGGGCTTGCCCTCGGGCAGTTCCGGGGCGGCGGCGATCAGGGCCCTGGTGTAGCCGTGGCCGGGGCGTTCGAGGATGTCGGCGACGGGGCCGGCCTCGACCACGCGGCCCTTGCGCATCACCGTCACCCGGTCGGCCATGTTGGCGACCACGCCGAGGTCGTGGGTGACCAGGATCACCGAGAGGCCCATCTCCTGCTGGAGCTGCTTGATCAGGTCGAGGACCTGGGCCTGGGTGGTGACGTCGAGGGCGGTCGTCGGCTCGTCGGCGATCATCAGGTCGGGCTTGCAGACCATGGCCATGGCGATCATCGCGCGCTGGCGCAGGCCGCCCGAGAGCTCGAACGGGTAGGCGGACCAGGCGCGCTCGGGGTCGGGGAAGCCGACCTGGTCGAAGATCTCGAGGCAGCGGTCCCTGGCGGCCTTGCCGCGGAGGTCGGAGTGCAGGCGCACGACCTCCTCGGTCTGGGCGCCGATGGTGTGGAGGGGCGAGAGGGAGCTCATCGGCTCCTGGAAGATCATCGAGATGCGGCCGCCGCGGATGGCGCGCAGCTCGGAGCCGGGCAGGGACAGCAGGTCGACGGGCGGGCGGTCGGGCAGGTGGAAGCGGGCGGTTCCGCCGGTGACCCAGGCGCCCTTGGGCAGGATCCGCAGCAGGGCCTTGCCGGAGACGGTCTTGCCGGAGCCGGATTCGCCGACGATGGCCAGCGTCTCGCCGCGGCGGACGGAGAAGGCGACGTCGGAGACGACCTCCATGCCCAGGCGGCCGCGGCCGAAGGCGACGGAGAGGCCTGAGACCTCGAGAAGGGGCGGACGGGCCGCGGCGTCGGAGGCGCGCGCGGATGCGTCGGCGGCCCCTGCGGGCCGGCCGTCAGCCGTCTCGGGCGGTTCGGTCCCCACGTGTCCTCCCTCTCTGCCCAGGCCGTTGCGCCCGCGGAGCATGGCCGTCCCGGCGCGGCAGGGCAACAGGTTTGATGAACGTCGCGGGCTGGGGATGCAGGGAAAATCGCCTCGGCCGGGCGCGGGGGGGCGGCCGGGCGCTCCCGCTTCGCGGGTCGCCCCGCCCGCCGTCCCCCGAGGCGCGCGCACCCGGCGGCGCGCAGGGGGGCGAACGGGGCGGCGCGCGGGGCGGCGCGCGGGTCGGCGACCGGGTCGGAGACCGGGGCGGCCCGGCGGTCAGGCCAGGGCCAGGACCTCGTCGAGGGCGCTTTCCAGCAGGGCCAGTTCGGCCGGGCCGGAGAAGCGGTGGTCGGCGCCCTTGACCAGGGTCAGGCGGATGTCGGGGCCCTCGGCATGGTCGAGCAGGCGCAGCGCCCAGTCGAGCGGCACGTCCTCGTCCGCCGTGCCCTGCAGGAGGCGCGTGGGGAAGGGCAGCGCCAGCGGCGTGCGCAGCACCAGCTGGGAGCGGCCGTCCTCGATCAGCTTCTGGGTGATCACGTAGGGCTCCTCGGAATACTCCGATGGCAGCTCGACGCGGCCGGTGCGGGCCATCTCGGCCTTCTGGTCGTCGGTGAAGGCGGCCCACATCCCCTCTTCGGTGAAGTCGGGGGCGGCGGCGACGGTCACCAGGCCCGCCAGCCGTTCGGGGCGGGCGCGGGCGGCCAGCAGGGAGATCCAGCCGCCCATCGAGGAGCCGACCAGGATCTGCGGCCCCTCGGTCAGGGCGTCGAGCGCGTCCAGCGCGTCGCGGGCCCAGTCGCCGATGCAGCCGTCCTCGAAGGCGCCGGAGCTCTGGCCGTGGCCGGTGTAGTCGAACCGCAGGAAGGCCAGGCCCCGGGCGCGGCAGGCGTCTTCGAGGAAGGTCGCCTTGGTCCCGGTCATGTCGGACTTGAAGCCGCCGAGGAACACGACGCCGGGGCGCCCGGCGTCGCCCGACTCGTCGCTCGCGCGGGTCCTGTGGTATGCGATCCTGCGGCCGTCCTCGAGCGCGAGGACATCCGGGAGGGGAGACGGGTTGGTCATGGATGGAACGGGCTCCGCTTCCGAGACGCGCACGGGCGCCGTGTCGGGCGCGCAGACTACCGCCCCCGGGGGCGATGTCGACCCCGCGGCGGACGCGCCGCGCGGGCCGGTGGTGCTGCAGCTGACGCCGGCGCTGGATGGCGGCGGGGTGGAGCGCGGCACGGTGGAGATCGCGCAGGCGATCGCGAAGGCGGGCGGCGTCGCCCTGGTCGCCTCGAAGGGCGGGCGGATGGAGAACGCGCTGGCCCGCGCCGGCGGCCGGCTGATCCGCATGGAGGTGGGGCGCAAGAGCCCCTGGGCGATCCGCGCCAACGCGAAGGCGCTGGCCGAGGTGATCCGGGCCGAGGGGGTGGAGGTGGTGCACGCCCGCTCCCGCGCGCCGGCCTGGGCGGGGTGGTTTGCGGCGAAGGCGACCGGCGTGCCCTTCGTCACCACCTGGCACGGGGTCTACAAGGAGAATTTCCCGGGCAAGTGGTTCTACAACCGGATCATGGGGAGAGGCCGCCCCGTGATCGCGGTGTCGGAGTTCATCGCGGCGATGATTCGGGCGCGGCTGCCGGAGGCGGAGGTGGTGACCATCCCGCGGGGCGCCGATATCGCGGCCTTCGATCCGGCCGCGATCTCGGGCGCGCGGACGGCGGAACTGGCGGAGCGCTGGGGGCTGGTCGAGGATCCGCGCCCCGTGGTGATGCTGCCCGGCCGGCTGACCCGCTGGAAGGGCCAGGCGCATTTCATCGACGCCGCCGCCCTGCTGCGCGAGCGGCGCGGGGCCGAGGACTTCCTGTTCCTGATGGTGGGGGGCGAGCCGGACTCGCCCTACGGCCGCGAGCTCGCCGCCCGGATCCGGGAGCGCGGGGTCGAGGGCTGCTGCGCGCTGGCGGGGCATTGCGACGACATGGCGGCGGGGCTGAAGCTGGCCTCGGTGGTGGTCTCGGCCTCGCTGGAGCCGGAGGCCTTCGGGCGGGTGGCGGTGGAGGCGCAGGCGATGGGCCGCCCGGTGATCGCCACCGACCACGGCGGCGCGAAGGAGACGGTCGAGGACGGGCGGACCGGCTGGCGCTACCCGCCGGGCGACGCGGCCGCGCTGGCCGACGCCGTGCTCGAGGCGCTGGAGCTGGACGAGAGCGGGCGCGAGCACATGGGGCTCGCCGGCCGCGCGCGGGTGATGCAGCGATTCTCGACCGAGGGCATGCAGCGGGCGACGCTGGCGGTCTACGACCGGGTCACGGGGCGGGGCTGAGCGGCGTCGCCCAAGGGGCGCAGGCCGCGCCCGGGACGGGCGCTCCGCCGCGCTCGGCCCACCTCCCGCCC
>CAXGVP010000099.1:0-9194 GCA_964013055.1 uncultured Albimonas sp. | reverse complement strand
TGCCCGAGTAGAGCGTGGTGCCGGCAAAGCCGTAGGTCAGCGAGGCGCCGTAGAGCAGCAGGCCCGACGACAGCGCGCCCAGCACGAAATACTTCAGCCCGGCCTCGGTCGAGCGCAGGCTGTCGCGCCGGAACGCGGCGATGACGTAGAGCGCCAGCGACTGCAGCTCGAGCCCCATGTAGAGCACCATCAGGTCGCCGGCCGAGACCATCACCATCATGCCCAGCACCGCCAGCGCGATCAGCACCGGATACTCGAAGCGCATGATCTTGTGCTTGCGCATGTAGCCGTCCGACAGCAGCAGGATGATCGCCGCGCCGAACAGGATGATCACCTTGGCGAAGCGCGCGAAGGGATCGTCGATGAAGGTGCCGTTGAAGGCGGTGTGCGTGCCCCCGGTCAGCCCGTCGACCGCGCCCAGGATCGCCAGGAACAGGGCGGTCAGCCAGGTGATCGGACCCGACCACTTGTCGCCCTGCCCGTAGGCGCCCGCCATCAGCGCGCCCAGCGCGAAGATGGCGAGCAGCAGCTCGGGCAGGATGACGGAGATGTCTTGGCTCAGCATGTCAGTGCGTCCCCTGCGCGGAATGTCCGCCGTCGCCGTGGCCGCCCTCGGGGGCCTCGGCGGCCTCCATCAGCGTCGGCGCCGCGTCCGCGGTCGTGATGATGCCATGGTCGCGGGCCTCGGCCACCGCCTGGTCGACGCCGCCGACCAGATGCTCGACCGAGGGGCCGAAGACGTCGGTGATCAGGCTGGGATAGACGCCCAGCAGCAGCGTGCCGACGACCAGCGGCGCGAACAGCGCCTTCTCGAGGCGGGTCATGTCGGCGATCTGCTTCAGGCTCTCCTTGATCAGGTCGCCGAAGACGACCCGGCGGTAAAGCCACAGCGCGTAGCAGGCCGAGAAGATCACGCCCGTCGCCGCCCCGAGCGCCGCCCAGGTCGAGACCTGGTAGGTCCCGGCCATGGTCAGGAACTCGCCGATGAAGCCCGAGGTGCCCGGCAGGCCCACGTTGCCCATGGTGAACAGCATGAAGATCACGGCGTAGGCGGGCATCCTGACCGCGAGGCCGCCGTAGGCGGCGATGTCGCGGGTGTGCATCCGGTCGTAGATCACGCCGACGGTAAGGAACAGCGCGCCCGAGATGAAGCCGTGGCTCAGCATCTGGAAGATGGCGCCGTCGACGCCCTGCTGGTTGGCCGCGAAGATGCCCATGGTCACGAAGCCCATGTGGGCGACGGAGGAATAGGCGATCAGCTTCTTCATGTCCTCCTGCATCATCGCCACCAGCGAGGTGTAGATGATGGCGACGACCGAGAGGAAGAAGACGAAGTCCGTCATCAGCTCGGACGCCACGGGGAACATCGGCAGGCTGAACCGCAGGAAGCCGTAGCCGCCCATCTTCAGCAGGATCGCCGCCAGCACCACCGAGCCCGCCGTGGGCGCCTGAACGTGCGCATCGGGCAGCCAGGTGTGCACCGGCCACATCGGCATCTTCACCGCGAAGGAGGCGAAGAAGGCGAACCAGAGCAGCGTCTGCATGCCGCCCAGGATCTCCCAGCCCATCAGGGTGAAGGGCTCGGCCGAGAACTGGTAGGCGAGCAGCGCAGGGATGTCGGAGGTCCCGGCCTCCCAGTACATCGCGATCATCGCCACCAGCATCAGCACCGAGCCGAGCAGCGTGTAGAGGAAGAACTTGAACGAGGCGTAGATGCGGTCCTTGCCCCCCCAGATGCCGATGATCAGGTACATCGGGATCAGGCCGGCCTCGAAGAACATGTAGAACAGGAACATGTCCAGCGCGCAGAAGACGCCGAGCATCAGCGTCTCGAGGATCAGGAAGCAGGCCATGTATTCCTTGACCCGGCTCGTGACGTGCCAGGAGGCGCCGATCACGATGGGCATCAGGAAGGTGGTCAGCATCACGAACAGGACCGAGATCCCGTCCACGCCCATCTTGTAGCTGAGGCCCATCAGCCAGGTCCCCTCTTCCACGAACTGGAAGTCGGGGTTGGAGCTGTCGAAGCCGCCGAGGATCACGAGGCTCAGCAGGAAGGTGGCCGCGGTGGTGATCAGCGCCACCACCTTGGCGTTCAGCTGGGCGGCGGCGTCCTCGCCGCGCAGCACCAGGATGAGGACCAGCGCCCCGATCAGGGGCAGGAAGGTCACCAGCGTGAGGATGTTGTCCATCTCAGTGCGCCCCCCCGCCGACGCTCAGCCAGGTGATTAGAACGGAGATGCCGATCAGCATCACGAACGCATAGTGGAAGACGTAGCCCGACTGCGCCCGGCCCGAGAGCCGGGTGAAGAAGGGCACCACGCCCATCGACAGCCCGTTGATGATCCCGTCGACGACGGCGCCGTCGCCCTTCTTCCACAGGGTCTTGCCGATCCACATGGCGGGCCGGACGAAGATCAGGTGGTAGAGCTCGTCGAAGTACCACTTGTTGAGCAGGAACTGGTAGAGGCCGTAGTGGCGCTCGGCCAGCTCGCGCGGCAGCGAGGGCGACTTGATGTACATGACCCAGGCCACGAACAGACCGGAGAGCATCGCGACGAACGGCGACAGCTTCACCCAGGCCGGGACATAGTGGCTGTCGTGCATGACGTGGTTGGCCTCGCCCATGAACAGGGCGACGTTGAACCACTCCTCGGCGCTCTCGCCCCCGATGAAGGGGTAGTAGAACACCATGCCCGCCAGCACCGCGCCGCCCGACAGCAGGTAGAGCGGCCACATCATCACGCCCGGGCTCTCATGCGCGTGGTCGTAATGCTTCTTGTCCCGCGTCTCGCCGAAGAAGGTCAGGAACACCAGGCGCCAGGAGTAGAAGGAGGTGAAGGCGGCTGCGATCACCAGCATCACAAAGCCGAAGCCCGCGGCGGCGTTGTGCGAGGCGTAGGCGCCCTCGATGATCGCGTCCTTCGAGACGAAGCCGGCGAAGCCGATGGGCAGGCCGATCAAGTCGTAGCTGAACGGGATGCCGACGCCGGTGATCGCCAGCGTGCCCAGCGTCATGCACAGGAAGGTCACGGGGATCTTGTGGCGCAGGCCGCCGTACTTCCGCATGTCCTGCTCATGGTGCATCGCGTGGATGACCGAGCCGGCGCCGAGGAACAGCAGCGCCTTGAAGAAGGCGTGCGTGAACAGGTGGAACATCGCCGCCTGGTAGTAGCCCACGCCCGCGGCCACAAACATGTAGCCCAGCTGCGAACAGGTCGAATAGGCGATGACGCGCTTGATGTCGTTCTGCACCAGGCCGACGGTCGCGGCGAAGAAGGCGGTCATGCCGCCCACGGCCACGATGAAGACCTGGGTGTAGGGCGCGAACTCCATCACCGGCGACATCCGGCAGACCAGGAACACGCCCGCGGTCACCATGGTGGCGGCGTGGATCAGGGCCGAGACCGGGGTCGGACCCTCCATCGCGTCGGGCAGCCAGGTGTGCAGCAGCAGCTGCGCCGACTTGCCCATCGCGCCGATGAAGAGAAGGAAGCAGGCGAGCTCGGCCGCGTTCCAGGAGGTCCAGAGGAAGTGCAGCTCGGTCCGCGCGAGGTCCGGGGCGGCGGCGAAGATCGTGTCGAGATCGATCGAGTCCGTCACGAAGAACAGCGTGAAGATGCCCAGCAGGAAGCCGAAGTCGCCGACCCGGTTGACCACGAAGGCCTTCATCGCGGCGGCGTTGGCCGAGGGCTTCTTCCACCAGAACCCGATCAGCAGGTAGGAGGCGACGCCCACCCCTTCCCAGCCGAAGAAAAGCTGCAGCAGCGTGTCGCCGGTGACCAGCGCCAGCATCGCGAAGCTGAAGAACGAGAGATAGGCGAAGAACCGCGGCTTGGAGGGATCCTCCTCCATGTAGCCCATGGAGTAGAGGTGCACGAGCGCCGAGACCGAGCACACCACCACCAGCATCACCGAGGTCAGCCGGTCCAGGCGGATCCCCCAGTCGACGGTGAGCGAGCCGCTGTCGATCCAGCGGAACAGGGTCAGCTTCTCGACGCCCTCGGGCAGCGAGAAGAACACGATCCAGGCGAACAGGGCGGCCGCCATCATGATGCCGGTGGTCAGCATCATGGCGCCCTTGTCGCCGAGCATGGTCTTGCCGAAGCCGGCGAGGATCGCTCCCGCCAGCGGCCCCAGCAGGATGAAGAGCGTCAGGCTCTCGAGCATCCCTTATCCCTTCATCATGTTGACGTCCTCGACCGCGATGCTTCCGCGGTTGCGGAAGAAGCAGACGAGGATGGCGAGACCGATGGCGGCCTCGGCGGCGGCGACGGTCAGCACGAACAGGGTGAACACCTGCCCCGCGAGATCGCCCAGATGCGCCGAGAACGCCACGAAGTTGATGTTGACCGCGAGCAGCATCAGCTCGATCGACATCAGGATGATGATGATGTTCTTCCGGTTGAGGAAGATGCCGAAGATGCCCGTGACGAACAGGATCGCCGCCACGGTCAGGTAGTGCTCGATGCCGATGCCCGCGCTTTCCATCGCGTTCCCTTTCAGCTTGCCGTCCCGCGGCGTGTCGTTCAGAGGCCCTGACCGGGCTTCACGTCCTTGAGCTCCACGGCCTCGTGCCGCTCGCGGTAGATCTGGTGCAGCACGTCCTGGCGCTTGATGCCGGCCTTGTGGCGCAGGGTCAGCACGATGGCGCCGATCATCGCGACCAGCAGCACCAGCCCCGCCAGCTGGAACAGCAGGACGTAGTCGGTGTAGACGAGCCGGCCCAGCGCGCGGGTGTTCTCGACCTCGGCCGGGATCGGGGCGACGGCGGTGCGCAGCTCCGGCGCGGCGTCGGCGAACACCCAGCTGCCGGCCACCAGGCCCAGCTGCACCAGCAGCACCAGCCCGATCAGCAGCCCGACGGGGAGATAGTCGCTCATGCCCGCCCGAAGCTCGGCGAAGTCGACGTCGAGCATCATCACCACGAACAGGAACAGCACCGCCACCGCGCCCACGTAGACGATGGCGAGCAGCATGGCCACGAACTCCGCCCCCACCAGGACGAACAGCCCCGAGCAGGAGAAGAAGGCCAGGATCAGCCACAGCACCGAGTGGACCGGGTTGCGGGCCAGGACGGTCATCAGCCCCGCGGCGATGGCCGTGCAGGCGAAGAGATAGAAGGCGAGCGTCGCCACGGTCATCGGTCCGTCCCCGTGTTGCGGGGCGCAGGGGCCTGCGCCATCTCAAGGCGCGCAGGTCCCTGCGCCGTCGTTCCGTGCGTCATCAGCAGGCGTTCCCGCGGGCCCGCCAGGCGGAGGCCCGCCACGGCGCGTCCGGTGCGGGGCGCGTGAAATCGATCTCCAGGTCGCAGGAATATTCCTCGACCCGGGTTCTGTAGGCGGGGCCCGGCCAGCCCCAGCCGCCGTAGCCCGGTCCGCCGTAGCGGCGCGACAGCGTGCCCAGGCCCCCGGGCTGGTAGGGCGGCCAGGGACCCCAGGGGTCCTCCCACGCCACCACCCGCCGCGACGACCAGCGCAGGGAGCGCACGTCGTCCGAGACGTCCGGCGTCTCGGCGCCCGTGGTCAGCTCGGCGTCCGGGACGCCCAGCTCCTGCACGATCTCGCGCTCGGTCAGGCCCATGCGCGGGTCCATCCGCTCCCTGAGCGTCGGCGTCGGCGGACCCGCGGTGCAGCCCGCCAGCGACGCCGCGAGCAGGCAGGCGGTCGCGATATGGCGCAGCATCGGCCATCTCCCTCCAATCCCCCGTTTCGACGTCGTGCGGCATGCCCCCTCCGGTCCCCGTCAGCGGTAGGGCGCGTCGAGTTCGAGGTTGCGGGCGATCTCCCGCTCCCACCGGTCGCCGTTCGCGAGAAGCTTGTCCTTGTTGTAGAACAGCTCCTCACGGGTCTCGGTCGCGAACTCGAAGTTCGGACCCTCGACGATGGCGTCCACCGGGCAGGCTTCCTGGCAGAAGCCGCAGTAGATGCACTTGGTCATGTCGATGTCGTAGCGCGTGGTGCGGCGCGAGCCGTCCTCGCGCGGTTCGGCCTCGATGGTGATCGCCTGGGCGGGGCAGATCGCCTCGCACAGCTTGCAGGCGATGCAGCGCTCCTCGCCGTTGGGATAGCGGCGCAGGGCATGTTCGCCGCGGAAACGCGGCGACAGGGGGCCCTTCTCGAACGGGTAGTTCAGGGTCGCCTTGGGCTTGAAGAAGTATTTGAAGCCCAGCCGGAAGCCCCCGATGAAATCGGCGAGCACGAAGTAGCGTGCGGCGCGGGCGGCGGTGAAAGCCATCTGCGGTTTCTCCTTACCAGCGGGCGTAGCCGGGGACGCCGTACTGCGCGAGCCCGGCGGCGATGACCACCCAGGCCAGCGACAGCGGCAGGAACACCTTCCAGCCGATGCGCATCAGCTGGTCGTAGCGGAAGCGGGGGACGACGGCCTTCACCATGGCGAACATGAAGAAGAAGAACACCGCCTTGAGGACGAACCAGAAGATGCCGTCCGGCAGACCCGGGATCGGCGACAGCCAGCCCCCGAAGAACAGCGTGGTCATCAGCGCGCACATCAGCGTGATCGCCATGTACTCGCCGATCATGAACAGCAGGTAGGGGGTGGACGAATACTCGACCTGGTAGCCGGCGACCAGCTCCGACTCCGCCTCCGGCAGATCGAAGGGCGGGCGGTTGGTCTCGGCCAGCGCCGAGATGAAGAACATGATCATCACCGGGAAGTGCGGCAGCCAGTACCAGGAGAACAGGCCGTAGGCGCCATCCTGCGCCTCCACGATCCGGGTCAGGTTCAGCGAGCCGGTGGTGATCAGCACGCCCACGATGATCAGGCCGATCGAGACCTCGTAGGAGATCATCTGCGCCGCCGAGCGCAGGCCGCCCAGGAACGGATACTTCGAGTTCGACGCCCAGCCGCCCATGATCACGCCGTAGACCTCAAGCGAGGACACGGCGAAGATGAACAGGATGCCGACGTTGATGTCCGAGACCACCCAGCCCGCGTTGAACGGCACCACCGCCCAGGCGATGGTGGCCAGCACGAAGGAAATCAGCGGCGCCAGGAAGAACACGGTCTTGTCCGCGCCGGCGGGGACCACGATCTCCTTCATCGCGAACTTCAGGAAGTCCGCGAAGCTCTGCAGCAGGCCGAAGGGGCCCACCACGTTGATCGACTTGCGCATCTGCACCGCGCCCCAGACCTTGCGGTCCATCCAGAGCAGGAAGGCGAGCGAAACCAGGAGGCAGACCGTCACCACCAGGCACTGAAGCAGAATGATCAGGCCCGGGAAGGCGTAGGAGGTCCAGAAGCCGGCGTCTTCCATCGTCACGTTCACTCCGCGGCCATCGGCTGCGCTTCACGGTCCGCCTTGAGCCGGGAAAGCTCGGCCATGACGGTGGAGGCGCGCTGGATCGGGTTGGTCAGGTAGTGGTCCACGACCGGGGCGATGAAGGCCGCGTCGTCGATGTCCCCGGCAGGAAGCGCCGGGCCCTCGTTGACCGGCACCTCGTCGATGAGGCCCAGGTGGGGGACCGCCTCGAACATCTTGGCGCGCAGCGCCGAGAGGCTGTCGAAGGGCAGCGTCTGCCCGAGCGTGGCCGAGAGGGCGCGCAGGATCGCCCAGTTCTCGCGCGCGTCGCCCGGAGGGAAGCCGCAGCGGTTGGCCATCTGCGGACGGCCTTCGGTGTTCACGAAGATCCCCGACTCCTCGGTCCAGGCGGCGCCCGGCAGGATCACGTCGGCGCGATGCGCGCCACGGTCGCCGTGGGAGCCCTGGTAGACCACGAACGGGCCCGCCGGGATGTCGCCCTCGTCGGCGCCGAGGTTGAAGACCACGTCGGCCTTGAGCGCCTCGGGCACCCCGCCCTCGGCGACGCAGCCCAGATCCAGCGCGCCGACGCGGCTGGCGGCCGTGTGCAGGATCAGCAGGCCCGACTGCGTCGAGGCGCAGATCTCCTGCACCATCGCGAGGATCGAGAGCCCGTCGGCCCGGGCGAGCGCGCCCTGCCCGACCACCACGACCGTGTTCAGGTCATGGTTCTCCTCGGCGTTCTTCATCTCCAGCACGTCCTTGAGGGCGGCCTTGCCCTCTCCGGCGTGATGGACGTCGTAGGTCAGGTCGTTGCGCGCGCCGATCCGGCCGACGGTCGCGCCGTTCAGCCAGGCCTTGCGGATGCGCGCGTTCAGCACCGGCGCCTCGGAGCGCGGGTCGACGCCCACCAGCAGGATGCGGTCCGCGGTCTCGAGATCCTCGATCGTCGCAGTGCCGGCGTAGGCGGCGCGGTTGTCGGCGGGCAGCATGGCGCCGTTCAGGCGGCTCTCGACCACCCCGCCCAGGCTCTCGACCAGCGACTTCAGCGCAAAGGCGGCCTCGGTGGAGGCGAGGTCGCCGACCAGGCCGGACACCGTCTTGCCCCTGGCGGCGGCGGCGATGGCCTCGAAGGCCTCGGTCCAGGTGGCCGGGGTCAGCTTGCCGTCGCGGCGGATGTAGGGCTTGTCGAGCCGCTGGCGGCGCAGGCCGTCCCAGACGTAGCGGGAGCGGTCGGCGAGCCACTCCTCGTTCACGCCGTCATGGTTGCGGGGAATGATGCGCATCACCTCCCGGCCGCGGACGTCGACGCGGATGTTGGAGCCGAGCCCGTCCATCACGTCGATGGTCTCGGTCTTCTTCAGCTCCCAGGGCCGCGCGGTGAAGGCGTAGGGCTTCGAGGTCAGCGCGCCCACCGGGCACAGGTCGACGATGTTGCCCTGCAGCTCCGAGGTCAGCGTCTGCGCGAGGTAGTTGGTGATCTCCGAGTCCTCGCCGCGCCCGGTCTGGCCCATCTCGGGGACGCCGGCGACCTCGGTGATGAAGCGCACGCAGCGGGTGCAGGAGATGCAGCGGGTCATGCAGGTGCCGACCAGCGGGCCGAGGTCCATGTCCACCGCGGCGCGCTTGGGCTCGCGGTAGCGCGAGAAGTCGACCCCGTAGGCCATCGCCTGGTCCTGCAGGTCGCACTCGCCGCCCTGGTCGCAGATCGGGCAGTCGAGGGGGTGGTTGATGAGCAGGAACTCCATCACCCCTTCGCGGGCCTTCTTGACCATCGGCGTGTTGGTGAACACCTCCGGCGCCTGGCCTTCCGGCCCGGGCCGCAGGTCGCGCACCTGCATGGCGCAGGAGGCGGCGGGCTTGGGCGGGCCGCCCTTCACCTCCACGAGGCACATCCGGCAGTTGCCGGCGATCGACAGGCGCTCATGGTAGC
>CAXGVP010000098.1:0-9227 GCA_964013055.1 uncultured Albimonas sp. | reverse complement strand
AGAGGTCCTTGTGCATCGTGTCCAGCGTCGGCTGGTCGCCGGTGTAGGAGTGGATGGTGGTCATGAACCCCTTCTCGATCCCCACCGCCTTGTCCAGCACATAGGCGACCGGCGCCAGGCAGTTGGTGGTGCACGAGGCGTTCGAGACGACCTTGTCCTCGGCGGTCAGCGTGCCGTGGTTCACGCCGTAGACGATGGTCTTGTCGGCGCCGCCCGCGGGGGCCGAGACCAGCACCCGCTTGGAGCCGTTGGCCAGGTGCGCCGAGGCCTTCTCCTTGTCGGCGAAGATGCCGGTGCACTCCATGGCGATGTCGACGTCGCCCCAGGGCAGGTTCTTCGGATCGCGCTCGGCGGTGACCTTGATCGGGCCGCGGCCCACGTCGATCGTGTCGCCCGACACGGTCACCGTGCCGGGGAAGCGGCCGTGGACGCTGTCGTAGCGGATCAGGTGGGCGTTGGTCTCGACCGGGCCCAGGTCGTTGATCGCCACGACCTCGATGTCGGTCCGGCCGCTCTCGACGATGGCGCGCAGCACGTTGCGCCCGATCCGGCCGAACCCGTTGATGCCAACCTTCACCGTCATGTTCCGATCTCCTCCAAGCGCTGTCGCGGGCGGCGCGTTCCGGCCGCCCAGGGTGTTCCGCGGCTTGTATATAGGCGCGCGCGGCCTGACGGAACCGCCGGGGACGGGCCTTGACGCCGCGGCCGTGTCGCCCGGGCCCGATTAACCTCACGGTAGCTTCCAGGAGCGAAAAGACCGCGCCGGGCGCGTGGTCCGGCCGCGTCCGTCCCGCCCGCAGCGGGCCCTCCGGGAGATCAGCATGAGCCCTGCCGCACCCGCCCCCCGATCCTTCCTCCGGTTCGCCTCGGGCGCCGCGATCGCCGCCGTCGCGCTGCTGATCTCGGCCGAGACCGCCGTCTCCGGCGCGTCCGAGTTCGACGCCCGCCTGCGCGCCATGGCCGCCGACCGGCTCGCCGCCCTCGCGGCGGAGCCCGTCCTGGTCTCGGCGGTCGAGGCGCAGAACGCCGCCGGCAAGCCCGACCAGGCCCGCATCGACGCGCTCGACGCCGACTGGCGCGCCCAGGTCGGCGCCGGCGCCTCGCCGCTGGTCGACGAGGTGATGGGCAAGCCCGCCTCCGCCCGCCTGGGCGAGATCCGCGACGCCAGCCAGGGCCTGATCACCGAGGTGATCCTGATGGACCAGGTCGGCCTGAACGTCGCGATCAGCGAGCCGACGTCGGACTACTGGCAGGGCGACGAGGCGAAGTGGTCGCAGACCTACCTCGCCGGTCCCGGCGCCGTGCATGTCTCGGAGGTCGAGCTGGACGAGAGCACGCAGACCTACCAGTCCCAGGTCTCGATGACCGTGGTCGACGCCGCCGGCGCGCCGGTGGGCGCGATCACCTTCGGGATCAACGTCGAGTATCTCGACTGAGCCCCCGCCGCCGGCGGCCGCGGGGCCGCCGGCCGCTCCCTCCCTCGGAGATGCCTGCATGAGCTCGGCCGCCTCTACCTCCGCCGCTTCCACCGCCGCCGCCGGCCGGCCCCAGGCGAAGCTCGGGCGGCGCATCGCGCTGGCCGCGGCGCTCGCCGCCGGCCTGCTCACCGCGGTCCTGACCGCGCTGTCGTCGTGGGAGCAATCGACCCTCGCCCACTCGGTGTTCGCCTCGGGCGCCTCCCAGGTGACGCGGCTGACCGCCTCCGGCCTCGGCGGAGCCGTGCGCTTCGGCAAGGCGGACATCATCGAGGCGGACCTCGTCCGGCTCGCCGAATCGAACGGCGACGACATGGTCGGCGCCGCCGCCTATGACGCGGACGGCGCGCGGCTCGCCGCCACCGGGCTGCCGCCGGCCTCGGCCGAGCTCGACGCGGCGCTGCGCGCGGCGCTCGCCTCCGGTCAGGTCTGGGCCTCCGCGGACGGGATGCTGCAGGTGCGCCCGGTCGGCTTCGGCGCCGACCAGGAGATCGTCGGCGCCCTCGCCATCCAGTGGAGCGAGGCGAACATCACGGCCCAGGTCGCCGCCGCGACCTGGCGCAACGCGTTGCTCGGCCTGCTGATCGGCGGGGCGGTGTCGCTTCTCGCGCTCTGGGCGCTGCACACCTGCCTGGGCAAGCCGCTGACGTCGATGGAACGCGCGATCACCCGCCTGCTCAACGGCGACTCCGAACGGGTGCCGGGCCAGCGGCGGCGGGACGAGATCGGGCGCCTCGCCCGGGCGATGACCGCGATCCACGACAAGGGGCTGGAGGCCGCGCGCCTCAAGCAGGCCGTCGACAGCGCGCAGGTGCTGCTGATGGTGGCCGACGACGAGGACCGGATCACCTACGTCAGCCCGGGGCTGAAGACGGTGCTGAACCGCGTCGCCGGCGCCGTGCGCCAGCGCGTGCCCGGCTTCGACGCCGAGAACCTGGAGGGCATGGACTTCAACGTCTTCCATGCCAATCGCGGCCACCAGGCCGGGATGCTGCGCGAGATGACCCGCCAGATCTCGACCGACATCCGTCTCGGCGATCGTCGCCTGGGGCTGACGGTCAACCCGATCCACGGCGCCGGCGGCAAGCGCCTGGGCACCGTGGTGGAATGGCTCGACCGGACCGAGGACCTGGCGCTGCTGGACGAGATCGACGCCGCCGCCGCCGCCGCCGCGCAGGGCGAGTTCGGCCGCCGGATGAAGCTGGGCACCGGCGCGGACGAGAACCTCGACCGGGTCGCCGCCCAGGTGAACCGCATCTGCGAGACGATGGACGGCTTCCTGACCGACGTCGACCGCCCGGTCGCCGCGATGGCCGAGGGCGACCTCTCCCACCGCGCGGGCGAGGACCACGCCGGCCGCTTCGGGCATCTGGCCGTCAGCCTCAACCGCACCATCGACCGGCTCGCCTCGCTGGTCGGCGACATCAAGCACGCCGAGGACGCCATCCGCCGCTCGATCGAGCAGGTCTCCGGCGGCGCCCGCGACCTCTCCGGCCGCACCGAGGCCCAGGCCTCCGCGATCGAGGAGACCTCGGCCACCGTCGAGGAGATCTCGGCCACCATCGCCACCAACGCAGACGGCGCCCGCGACGCCGCGGCCATGGCGCGGGAGGCCCGATCCCGCGCCCAGAAGGGCCAGGCGGTCGTCGGCGACGCCGTCTCCTCGATGTCGGAGATCGAGGCCAGCTCCGGGCGCATCGGCGACATCACCGCGGTGATCGACGGCATCGCCTTCCAGACCAACCTGCTGGCCCTGAACGCAGCCGTCGAGGCCGCCCGCGCGGGGGAGGCCGGCAAGGGCTTCGCCGTCGTCGCCTCCGAGGTGCGCACCCTGGCCCAGCGATCCTCCGAAGC
Organism: uncultured Albimonas sp.; assembly: GCA_964013055.1. Classification (GTDB taxonomy): domain Bacteria; phylum Pseudomonadota; class Alphaproteobacteria; order Rhodobacterales; family Rhodobacteraceae; genus Albimonas. Next base: position 5,898 of record CAXGVP010000098.1, on the reverse strand, counting down.
GGCGCGCGACATCAAGGAGCTGATCGCCGCCTCCGGCGCCAAGGTGGCCGACGGCGTGCGCCTGGTGAACGCGACCGGCGAGGCGCTGGGCGGGCTGCTGGACTCGATCTCCGGCATCGCCGGCTCGGTCGAGGACATCGCCCAGGCCAGCCAGGAGCAGGCGACCGGCATGCAGGAGATCACCTCGGCCGTCACCCACATGGACGACGCGACCCAGCGGAACGCCGCGCTGGCCGAGGAATCCGCCCGAGCCGCCGCCGCCCTGCGCGCCGAATCGGACTCGCTGGCGGAGCTGATCGGCTTCTTCCGCAACGCCGACGCCCGCAGCTCCGCCCACCGCGCCGCCTGACCCGCGCCGCAGTAGCGGTCCCCACGCGGCCGACCCCAACCCAAGGCGCCCTCCGAGTGATCGGAGGGGGCATCGCCGTTCCACCGCGGGTTCGGCATGACGGGGCGACCGGCGGGGCGGTCGTTTCGCCAGCCCCCAATCCGACCCTCGCACATGCCGCTCCGGCGGGGGCTCGAGCCCTCCGGACGGATAACTCCGGGGCTGCGGTCGAGACGCTGGGCTCGACGGGTTGCGCTTGGGCGGCGGCCGGCCCGTGCGACATGGGGCGAGGGCCCGCCCGAAGGAGAGCGCGCCCTCTGAAGCGTCGTCTCCCCGTCTAAGCACCGAGGGCCCGCCGAAGCGCCGTCGCCCCGCTGAAGCGCTCTGGCGGCGTCGAGGGATCTGCTCGGGTCGCCAGGCCTGGCCGTGGCCGAGCCTGATTTCAGGGACCCGGCGACGGATCGGCGAAGGCGGCGAAGCTGTCGAGGTCGACCGCTTCGACCTCGCGCAGCAGTTCGATGAAGCCCTGCGCCTGGTGGGCGGCGATGGCGGCGCCCCTCTCGGCCGTCGCGGCGGAGGCGTCGCCCACCGTGCCGTCCCGGTTCAGGTCCTTCGCGATCCAGCCGTAGGCGACAGAGCCCGTGGGCCGCAGCCAGCGGAAGTTCCCCATGCCCTCGGCGGTCGAGCGGAAGTCCTTTGCGTGCTCCATCCGCACCAGCTCCGGGCGGAAATGCAGCATCAGCGAGGTCTCGGCGTCGCCGCCGTGGATGCCATAGGTCTTCTCGCGCTCGGAGAGCATCCCCTCGGGGTGGCCGAAGGCGCCCCACTGGCAGCGCACCGCCAGCATGCCGGCGCGCACCCGCAGCTCCCGCGTCGCGATCGAGATCAGGTCCAGGTTGCCGCCGTGAGAGTTCACGATGATCAGCTTGCGCACGCCGGCGCGGGCCACCGACAGACCGATCTCGACCCAGGCCCGCAGGGCCGTCTCGGCGGTCAGGGTCAGGGTGCCGGGGGCGTGCAGGTGCTCGTTCGACTTGCCGACCGCCTGAACGGGCAGGATGCGGATGTCGAGGTCGTCGGGAACCCGCGCGCAGACCTCGCGCAGCATCCCGAGGTTGATCTCGGTGTCGACGCCCACCGGCAGGTGGGGGCCGTGCTGCTCGATCGCGGCGGTGGGCAGGATGGCGATGGTCTTCGCCGGGTCGATGTCGATGTATTCCGTGGTGGAATAGTCCAGCCAGTGCAGGCGGCGCGTCATCCGCTCAGCTCCGATGCTTGTAGGTGGCGTTCAGGCGCTCGGCCAGGTGCTGCGCGCCCGTCGTGGGCGCGTGGCGGGGCGGGCGGTCGGGGCCGGTGCAGGTCGGCAGGGCGGCCACCTCGGCGTCCGGATCGGGGTCGAGGAAGAAGGCGATCGAGAACCGCTCGGCCTTCGGGGCCAGCACCCGGTGGGGCGTCGAGACGTAGACGTCGTTCGTCCACCGCTCCAGGCAATCGCCGATGTTGACCACGAAGGCGCCGGGGACCGAGGGGACGTCCAGCCACTCGCCCGTCCCGCGCAGCGCGCGGGGCTGCACCTGCAGGCCGGCCACGCCGTCGGTCGCCAGCAGCGTCACCGAGCCGTAGTCGGAATGCGCGCCGGCGCCGATCCCCTCGCCTCCGGCGGGGTAGCGCAGCAGCCGCAGGGTCGCCAGCGGGGCCTGGAACTTGTCGACGAACCAGTCCTCGGGGAGGCCCAGATCCAGAGCGAAGGCTTCATGCAACTCGGCCCCCAACCTCAGGCAGGCGTCGTACCAACCCAGGCACTCGGCCTTGAAGGTGGGTTCGCCCGCGGGCCAGAGGTTCACGCCCCGGAACGGTTTTCCCTCGATCACCTCGGGGTGGTCCGCCCCGAGATCCAGGCCGACGTTGAACGCCTCCTTGGCGTCGGCGACGCCGGAGGCGGGGTCCAGCGCCTCGACCTGCTGGGCGACGTAGCCGCGGTTGTGGGGGGAGTTGGCGATCGCCACCGCCGCCTTCGCCTCGGCGGGCAGGGCGAAGAAGTCGCGCGCGACGGTGAACATCGCCGTGCGCTGGGCGTCGAGGATGCCGGTGTTCTTGAGCAGGAAGAACCCGGTGTCGCGGCAGGCGCGGCCCAGCTCCGCGGCGAAGGCCGCGCGGGCCTCTGCGTCCCCCTCGCGGAACCGCGAGAAGTCCAGCACGGGAATGTCGAAATCGCTCATCGGTTCTCTCCCCCCCTCGCCCCGGGAACCGTCAGCCCCCGGCGCCTCCGGTCGCAAGGCCGCGGGGGCGAGGCGGCGCCCACAGGCGCCACCTCGACCCGCGGCGCCCGGCGTCAGCCGGGCCTGCGCATGCCGGCGTAGTCGTAGACGGTCTGGTAGTCGAAGTCCGGCCGGTCCCAGGTGATCATCTTGCCTGGGTTCAGCAGGCCCTTGGGATCCGCCTCGCGCTTGAACTGAAGCTGGCGGTCGTCGGCGGCCTGGCGGCCGCCCTCCTCCAGCGTGTAGCGGTGCGGGTTGAAGATCCAGATGCCCAGATCCTCGTGGATCTTCACGATCTCCTCCAGCCGCTCGTCGGTGGTGTAGCGCACCACCGGCAGGCCGGCGAAGCTCAGCTTGCCGTTCATGCGGATGCCCTCGAGGTGCTGGACCACCTCGTCGCCGAAGGTCTCGCGCAGCAGCTTCACCTGCTCCAGCGCGCCGGGCTGGGTGTAGCGGGCCTGCAGGTAGGTGATCGTCGGATCCACGCGCAGCCCACGCAGGGTGGTGTGGTTCCAGGCGTATTCGTAGGCGACGCCGAAAGCCTTCTTCTCCTCCGCGCTCACCTTGTCGGAGCGGTAGATGATCTCCGCCGACTTCGTGCGCGCCGTGAAGGTCATGAAGGCGTCCATGGCGTGGGGCGCCACCATCACGATCACCACCGACTGCTCGCGCCGGATCCGGTTCTTGATCCGCAGGAAATAGTCGTGGGGCAGGGGGGCGTCGATCGGGGTGATCAGCTTGGTGAGGATGCCGTCCTGGTTGCCCAGGTCCTCGGCCCAGGCCGCGCCCTCCATGAAGTCGTCGAAGCCGACCAGCACATCGACCCAGTCGTAGGCGGGGGCCAGCGGCAGCTCGATCTCGGTGATGATCCCGTTGGTGCCGTAGGCGTGGGAGACGCGGTGCAGCTCCTCGCCGGTGAATTCCAGCACGCGGGGCTCGGCCTCCATGGTGACCACGCGCAGGCGGATGATGTTGCCGAGATCCCGAAGCTGCCCCCAGCGGACCGAGCCGACGCCCCCCGAACCGCCGGCGATGAAGCCGCCGACGGTGGCGGTGGCGTAGGTCGAGGAGAACATGCGGATCTCCTGCCCGGATTTCGCGATGATCTCCTGGTCCATCTCGCGCAGGATCGCGCCGGGCTGCACGATCACCCGGCCCGGCTGGATGTCGACCACCTTCGACATGTGGCGCATGTGCAGGACGCAGCCGCCCGAGAGCGGGATCGCCTGGCCGTAGTTGCCGGTCCCGGCGCCGCGGGTGGTGACGGGGACGTCGTTCTCGTAGCAGGCCTTGAGGACCTCGATCACCTCGGCCTCGGACCTGGGCGCGACCACGAAGTCGCCGACCAGGTGGTCGAGGCGGGATTTCAGGATCGGGGAATACCAGAAGAAGTCCCGGCTCTTGGCCTTCACCGAGGCCGGCTTCTCGTCGAGGTCGAGATGCGCGAGCGCGGCTTTCGCGGCGGCGATGTTCGGGGTCATGCGGGCTCCATCAGGTCGTCGAGCTCGGCGTAGTCGGGCAGGGTCCGGTCGATGGCCCGCCCGGCCCGGAGCACGATGCGGTCGGTCTGGGGGCGCGCGAACAGCTCGGTCCAGCTTCGCGCGCGGGTGATCACGAGGTCGGCGGCGGCGCCGGGCGCGAGGCTGGGCGCCTCGAAGCCGCAGGCATGGGCGGGGGCGGTGAGGAACGCCTCCGGCCAGTCGCCGCGCGAGTGGTCGAGATGCGCGATCCGGGTCGCCTCGCGCATCACCTCGATCATGTCGAGGTCGCCGTAGGCGTAGAACGGATCGCGGGTGTTGTCGGAGGCGAAGATCACCGGGATCCCCCGCTCGCACGCCTCATGCACCAGGGTGACGCCCCGGTTGCGCGGCGTGCGGCCGGCGTGGCGGTCCTGGAGATACATGTTGCACATCGCCAGCGAGGTGATCGAGAGCCCGACCTCGGCGCAGAGGTCCAGCGTCGCCAGCGCCTCCGCCTCGTCCTGGGTGGACAGCGAGCAGCAGTGCCCGCAGTTGATCATGCCGGTGTAGCCGGTGCGCTTCGCCGCCAGCGCGATCTCGCGCAGGGTGGCGGAGCCGGGGTCCAGCGTCTCGTCCGAATGGAAATCGGCGTCGAGCCCCAGCTCCCCCGCCGTCTCGAAGAAGATGTCCAGCTTCGCGGCGATGTCGGGGACCGGGTAGGTGACCGTGCCCAGCACGCCCCCCGAGTCCTTCACGATCTGCGACAGCTTGCGCCACGCGGGCCCGCCGTCGACCGCATCCACGCCCACCAGGCACACGGCCTGCAGGTCGATGCAGTCGGCCCAGTCCTCGCGCAGCTCGCGGAACACGGCCCAGGAGATCTCGTCCTGCGGGGCGGACGAATCCAGGTGCGTGCGCAGGTTGCGCGTGCCGTGCGCCCAGGCCGAGCGCAGGGAGAAATCCGCCCGCCGCCGCACGTCCTCGGCCGACCAGCGGGCGACGCGATCCTCGCCGACCGTGGTCAGGGCGCCCATGAAGGTGCCGTCGGGGTTGGGCGAGCGGGCCCAGATGTGACCCTTGTCGATATGGGTGTGGGCGTCGGTGAAGCAGGGGAAGACCATGCGGCCGCCCATGTCGACCTCGGCGTCCGCCGGCTCGGTCGGGTCGACCAGCTTGCCGTCGGAGATCGCGAGGTCGAGCATCGCCAGGTCCCCCTCGCGCCCCAGAAGGCAGGCGGGGGCGCGCAGGTTCGTCAGCCGGAGGCGCGGGGCCTGCGGCAGCTCCATGAAGTCCAAGGTCTCAGACCTCCCGTTTGACGGCGCTCTCGTGCCATTTGTGCAGCAGAGCGTGGCTGAGGAAAGACAGCAGCGCGAAGATCAGCACGCCGGTCAGCGCGATCAGGATCAGCGCCGCGAAGGCGAGGTCGGTCTTCAGGCGGTAGTTCGCCTCGAGGATCCGGAAGGCGAGGCCGGAGCCCATGCCCCCGGTGCCCGCCACGAACTCGGCGACCACCGCGCCGATCAGGGAAAGCCCGCCGGCGATGCGCAGGCCGCCCAGGAAGTAGGGCAGGGCGGCCGGGATCTGCAGGTAGCGAAGCCGCTGCCAGCGCGTCGCCCCGTAGATCGAGAACAGGTCGCGCAGGTTGTGGTCCGCGGACCTGAGCCCCAGCGTCGAGTTCGACAGGATCGGGAAGAAGGCCACGATCCAGGCCACGATCAGCATCCCCAGCACCTTCTCGGGGATCACGAACAGCCCGAGATCCAGGTCGGTGACGTAGATCAGGATCAGCGGCGCCACGGCGACCACCGGCGTCACCTGCAGGATGACGGCGAAGGGATAGAAGGCCATCTCG
>CAXGVP010000097.1:0-9245 GCA_964013055.1 uncultured Albimonas sp. | reverse complement strand
GGCCCTGTTCCAGGCCGTCTACCGCCGCGAGGCGGAGGAGCTGGCGGCCCTGGCCGCGCGCCTCGTCGGCGCCAACGACCCCGTCGAGGCGCTGCGTCGCTGGCTGCGCGCCGCGGTGGGGATGGTGGCGACGAAGAAGGGCATGATCGCGGTGCTCTCGCCCACGCTCGACACCGGCGACCCGCTGTTCGCCGAGGTGAAGACGATGCTCTACGGCGCGGTCGACGCGCTGGTGGGGCGGGCGGCGGACGCGGGCGCGATCCGCCCCGACATCCCGGCCGCCGACGTGATGCGCGCGCTGTTCGGCTTCTGCTACACGGTCGAGGCGCCGCACTGGCAGCCCTCGGTCCTGCGGCTGCTGGACGTGTTCGTGGACGGGCTGCGCCTGCCCGCGGCCGAGGACTGACGGCGCCGGCGCCGGCCCTGCATCGGGGCCCGCCCCGCCCTCAGCGCAGCCGGATCAGGGCGTCGAGCATCACCACGCCCTCGTGCGCGACCAGCACGGGGTTGATCTCCGCCTCCTCCAGCCGCGGGTGCGGCGCCAGGCGCGAGACGTCGGCGACCAGCCGCGCCAGCGCCTCGAGGTCGCCGGGCGGATGGCCGCGGAAGCCGCGCAGGGGCGCGAGGCCGCGGACCTCGGCGATCATCTCGCGCGCCGTCGCGACCGAGACCGGGGCCGGGCGCACGGCGACGTCGCGATAGATCTCGGTCATCACCCCGCCCACGCCGACGGCGACCACGGGCCCGGCCAGCGGATCGCGCGTGAGGCCCAGCAGAACCTCGCCCAGGCCGCGCCGCATCTCCTGCGCCAGCAGGCCCCGCAGGCGGGCGCCGGGGGCGCGCGCCTCGACCGCGTCGCGCATCTCGGCCGCCGCCGCGCGCAGGGCCGGCAGGTCGGCCACCCCCAGCCGCAGGGCGCCCGCCTCGCTCTTGTGGGGCAGGTCGGCGGAGACGAGTTTTGCAACGACCGGCCAGCCGAGCCCCGGGTCCACGATCGGCAGGTCGAGCTCGAACAGCGCCTGCGCGGGGCGGGGGGCGCCCAGCGCGGCGAAGACCTCGCCGGCGTCGAGCTCGTCCATCACGCCCGCGGGGGCCGCCTCCAGCAGGGCGACGGCGCGGGGCGGCAGGGGCGCGTCGGGGACCGGGTCGGGCGCGCAGGGGGTCAGCAGCATCGCCGCGACCTCGGCGCAGACCTCGACCGAGCGGAAGGTGGGCACGCCGCCCGCCTCCAGCATCGCCAGCCCCTCGGGCGCCTCGGGCAGCGGGAAGGCGATCACCGGGGCCGCGCCGGAGGGGGCCTGCGCCACCGCATCGACGATGGGCGTCACCGCCAGCTCCGGCTGGAACTGGGCCGAGGAGCCGATGCAGACCAGCAGCAGCCCGGTCCCGGGGTCGGCGGCCAGCGTCGAGACCACGGCCTTCATCGTCGCGTAGTTGGTTCCCGCCAGCGTCACGTCCACCAGCTTGCCGTGGCCCATCGGGATCGCCTGCGCCTCCAGCGCGGCGCGGGCGGCGGGGGGCGCGCCGGCGATCGCGACGCCCCGCGCGGCCATCTGGTCGATCAGCATCGCCCCCCCGCCGCCGGTGGTCGAGACCACGGTCACGGTCCGCGGGCGGCCTTCGGGCAGCGCGGCGCGGGCCAGCGCCGGGGGCGCGTCGAGCAGCGTCTCGAACTGCTCCGCCAGCCGGATGCCGAGCGACCGCAGCAGCGCGGCGGAGGCCTGCGCCGAGCCGGTCAGCGCGCCGGTGTGCGAGACGGACAGCGCCTGCCCTTCCTCCGAACGGCCGATCATGTAGGCGACCACGGGCTTGCCGCGGGCATGGGCCTCCCGCGCGAAGGCGCCCAGCGCCTCGCGGTCGCGGATGGTTTCCAGGAACAGCAGGAAGCCGTCGGTGTCGGGATCGTCGAGCAGCAGGGACCCCAGCTCCCCCACCCCCGCCCCGGCCTCGTTCCCCACCGAGATCAGATGCGAGAACCCCCGCCCCCGCGCCTCCCCGCGCGACAGCAGCGTGCCGATCAGGCTGCCGCTCTGCGACAGGGCCGCCAGCCGGCCGGGGCGCAGGGCGTCGACCCGGAAGGCGGCGTTGGTGGTGCAGGAGAAGCCCGAGCGGGTCGAGACCACGCCCGTCGAGTTGGGCCCGATCAGCAGCATCCCCGCCTCGGCCGCCGTGGCGGCCAGCCGTTCCTGCCGGGCGCGGCCCTCGGGCCCGGCCTCGGCGAAGCCGTCGGCGAGCAGGCTGACCACGCGCACCCCGGCCAGCGCGCAATCCTCGAGCGCGGCCTGCGCGTCCTGCGCGCCGACCAGGAGATAGGCGTGGTCCACCGGCCCGGGGATGGCGCTGACCAGCGGATAGCTGCGAGCGCCCGCGACCTCCTCCCGGCCCGGATTCACCGGGTGCACAACGCCCCGGAAGCCGTGGCGGCGCAGGAACGCCATCGGCCGGGCCTGCAGCTTGCCCGGCCGGTCCGAGGCGCCCACGATCGCCACCGCCCGCGGATCGGTCAGGGCGCGGAGCAGTTCCGCGCGGGAGACGTCGGGGATCACGACGCCGGCTCCGCCCGCGGCGCGCGCTGGGAGAAGCGGCGCCCGAAGACGCCCTCGGCGATGCGGTTCTTGAGGATCTCGGTCGAGCCGCCGGCGATCTGCCAGCCGCGCGTTCGCCGCATGCAGTACTGAACGGTGCTCTCCTGCGAGAAGCCGTGCCCGCCCATCACCTGCAGCGCCTCGTTGGCGGCGAAGAAGCCCGCGTCGTTGCAGGCGTATTTCGCCATCGCCGTCTCGTGGGCCGAGGGCAGCCCCCCGGCCGCGTTCACCGCGGCCCGCATCAGCAGCAGCTGGGCGGCGTCGAGCTTCGTGGCCATCTCGGCGAACTTCCATTGCAGGCCCTGGAACTCGCAGATCGGGCGGCCGAACTGGCGGCGCGTCAGGGCGTAGTCCCGCGCCACGTTGAACGCATGCCGCCCGCAGGCCACCGCGCGCGAGGCGTTGCCGAGCCGCTCCACATTGAACCCCGCGATCTGCTTCTTGAACCCGCCCGGCCCCAGCAGCGTGTTCGCCTTCGGCACCCGGCAGTTCGCGAAATAGAGCGGCGCCCAGTCCTCGCCGTTCATGAAGGCCGAGGCGCGGCCGATCTCGAACCCCTCCGTCCCCCGCTCGATCAGCAGCGAGCCGATGCCCTCCACCCCCGGCCCGAAGCGGACGTAGACGAGGAACACATCCGCCTCCGCCGAGTGCGTGCCGAAGATCTTCTGGCCGTCGACGATCCAGTGGTCGCCGTCGTCGCGCGCCGAGGTGCGCAGTTCCGTCACCGCCGAGCCGGCGTCCGGCTCGGTCATCCCCAGCGAAATCGACGTGCGCCCCGCCAGCAGGTCCGGCAGGAAGCGCTCCTTCTGCTCGGGGCTCGCGTATTCCCAGAAGGTGCGGATCGGGCCGAAGTTGCCCGCCTGCACCACGTCGCCCGAGCGGGGGCAGACCTCGGCCACCGCCTGGATGGCCAGGATCGCGTCGATGAGGGAGCCGCCCTGCCCGCCCTCGGCCTCCGGCAGGGTGATGCCCAGCAGGCCGGCCTGGGCGAAGCGCTCGGCCACCGCGCGGGGGAAATGCGGGGTGCGGGCGCGCTCGGCGGCGCCCTCGGCAAGCTCCGCGCGGGCCAGACGCTCGACGCTGTCGCGGAACAGGCGCTGGTCGTCGGTGAGGGAAAAGTCCATTCGGCTGCGCGCTCCCGGGTTGATCGGGGGCGGAGCCTAGCCCAATCATCGGTTCTGGAAACCCCGCCCGCGCTCAGCCCCCGGAAACCGCAGCTTATGGATCGGCCGTACCGCAACCTGCCGCTGAACCCGCTGCGGGCCTTCGCGGTCGCCTCGCGCCACCGCACCTTCACCGATGCGGCGCGGCACATGGGGGTCAGCCAGGTGGCGATCAGCCGGCAGATCGCGATCCTGGAGAACTGGCTGGGGGTGAAGCTGTTCGAGCGCGGCGCCCGCGCGGTGCGCCTGACCGAGGCCGGCCGCGCCTTCGGCCACGAGATCGCGGGCCTGTTCGACCAGCTCGAGACCGCGACCGCCCGGATGCTGGCCGAGGAGGCGCGCGACACCGTCGACCTGCGCATCTACCCCACCTTCGCCCACCACTGGCTGCTGCCCCGCCTGCAGGGGTTTGCAACCGCCCACCCGGAGGTGCGCATCCGCCTCGACACCAAGGTCGAGCCGCTGGATTTCCGCGGCGCCCATCTCGACGCCGCGCTGCAGCTGGGCGACGGCGCCTGGCGCGACGCGCGCGCCCGGAAGCTGTTCGACGAGGTGGTGGACGTGGTCTGCGCCCCCGCCTACCTCGCCCGCTTCGGGGGCGCGATGGCGCTGGATGACCTCGGCCGGGCCGAGCTCCTGCACTCCCGCTACCGCCGCCGGGAGTGGGCGACCTGGGCGCGGGAGGCGGGGGTCGAGATCGACCCGGCCCGGGGGACCGAGTTCGACACCTCGCTGCTGACCTACTCCGCCTGCCGGCAGGGGTTCGGGCTGGCGGTCGGCCAGCTGGACCTGCTGACCGAGGAGCTGGCCTCGGGCGCGCTGGTGCGGCCGTTCAACCGGCCCTGGCGCACGGGGGCGGCGTTCTGGGTGGCCTGGCCCACGATGACCTCGGCCGGCGCCGCCACCCGCCGCTTCGTCGACTGGCTGCTGCAGAGCGCCGGCCAGACGCCGGAGTTCTTCCCCGGCCGCCAAGCCTGACCTCCGGTTATGCCCGCCTGCGCATCCCGCGCTCGCCCGGATCCGCGCAGGGCGCTAGACAGGCCCGGCGGACGCGCGCAAACGCGCGACGCTCAAGGCCAGGTCCGGGGAGGACGGATGTTCGCCGATCTGATGCGAACCGGCGGCGAGGGCACGGCCCTCGCCCACCGGGCCCGCGGGCTCTGCGCCCGGGTGATGCTGCGCGCCGGCGCGGACGAGACGCTGGTGACCGTGCAGGGCGGCGCCGTGGTCTCGGTCGTCGAGGGGCCCTTCGTGATGCCCTCCTGGGACGTGGCGATCTCGGCCCCCGCCGAGGACTGGCGGCTGTTCCTGCAGGCCGTGCCGCCCCCCGGCTCCCACGACGTGATGGCGCTGGTGCGCCGCGGCGCCATGCGCTTCGAGGGGAACCTGCATCCGCTGATGGCCAACCTGATGTATTTCAAGCTGCTGCTCGCCTCCCTGCGCCCGGAGCCCGCACCATGAAGGTCGAGCCGATCACCGGCCGCTACGGCCACCTGGAGATCGAGGGCCGCCCCCACCGCCTCTACTGGGAGGAGGCGGGCGAGGGCGTGCCCCTGCTGTGCCTGCACACCGCCGGCGCCGACGGGCGGCAGTATCGCGCGCTGCTCAACGACCCCGAGATCACCCGCCATCACCGGGTGATCGCCTACGACATGCCCCGCCATGGCAAGAGCTCGCCGTCCCCCGGCACGGTCGACGAGGACTATCGCCTGACCGCCGACGGCTACGTCGCCCAGGTGCTGGCGGTCTGCGACGCGCTGGAGCTGGAGAAGCCGGTGGTCATGGGCTGCTCGATCGGCGGCCGCGTGGTCCTGCACCTGGCCGAGCGTCGGCCCGAGCGGTTCCGCGCCCTGATCGGCCTGCAGAGCGGGGCGGCCGTGCCCCCCTACTACGACACCGGCTGGCTGCACCGCGCGGACGTGCATGGCGGCGAGGTCTGCGGCGCCTTCGCCTACGGGCTGATGTCGCCCACCAGCCCCGCGGCCGAGGTCGACGAGACCCGCTGGCACTACATGCAGGGCGGGCCGGGCGTGTTCCGGGGCGACCTGTTCTACTACACCGTCGACGGCGATTTCCGCGACCGCGTGGCCGGCATCGACGTCGCGACGTGCCCGCTGCACCTGCTGACCGGGGAATACGACTATTCCTGCTCGCCCGCCGACACCCGGGCCCTGGCCGAGGCGCTGGGGATCGAATGGACCCTGATGCCCGGTCTCGGCCACTTCCCGATGAGCGAGAATCCGCAGGCCTTCCTCGCCCATCTCCGCCCGGTTCTGGAGCGCATCCGGGCCGCCTGAGCCCCGCGCGCGCGGGGCGTCGCGCGGGGCGTCCGGACGGGGCTTCATTCCGCCCGGCGGAAGTGGTCAGCCTGCCTTGTGATTGGACTTCGGGGCGAGATCGCGGTAACGGAACTCAACCCATTGGTTACCAAATCATGAAAGGCCGGTTTGATGGCCACGATCTGGATCGAGCTCGCGGTCTACAGCGAGTATGGCGGCTACACGACCTGGTCTGCGCTGCTCGCCGGAAATCAGGCGCCGCCGGCGGGCTCGGAGCTGCGGATCGACTGGGCCAGCGGCGGCCTGCCCGAGGGCGGCGCCTCGAGTTTCTACGGCTATCAGCTTGACGGCGTGGGGGTGACGCAGGACTACCGCGGCTCGACCTTCGCGCATGCCGACGACGTCTACGTCACCGCCACCGGCTCGACGTTCTGGTTCGACGCGCTGCCCGGGGTGCTGCGCGCCTGGGTGCAGAACGGCGTCTACCAGCCGGTCGGCAGCACCTTCCACCTGGGCGACTCGGACGACGCGGTGCTGATGGGCGGGACCTCGACCGTCTATGGCGGCGGCGGGAACGACACCATCAAGTACGCGGTCTACGCCGCCGGGGGCGAGGGCGACGACTCCTTCGCCAGCGTCGCCGAGATCCACGGCGGCGCCGGCGACGACACCGCCGTGCAGGTCAGCGACTACAACTCGGTCCCCACCTTCTACGGCGGCGCGGGCTTCGACGAGGTGAAGCCCAACAACGGCGTGCGCGCCCGCGTCGGCGTGCTCGACGGCGTCGAGCGGATCAGCACCCACCGCAACCTCGAGATCCTGACCGAGGCGCTGCCCGCGGGCGAGCTCTCGATCGACGCCTATTTCGCGGGGATCGAGCTGGTCTTCGACGCGACGACCCTCACCCCCAACATCGTGCTGGGCGACGTCGCCGACGAGGTGCTGGGGCCGGCGTCCTTCACCCCCGGCTTCGCGCGCTTCCGCATCGACCTCGCCGGCGGCGACGACGTCTACCGGGCGCAGGCGCGGACCGGGAACGACCTGACGGTGCTGCTGGGCGACGGCGCGGACCTGTTCCGCGGCACGGGGGGCATCGACGACGTCTACGGCGGGCGCGACGACGACGACATCAAGGGCGCCGGCGGCGTCGACTGGCTGCGCGGCTCCGAGGGCGACGACCTGATCCGCGGCGGACGCGGCGGCGACGGCCTGTTCGGCGGCGAGCATGGCGACGTGATATACGGCGCCCGCGGCGCCGACCTGATCGCCGGCGACGAGGGTCCAGACGACTGGCAGGCGATGCTCTACCCGGGCGACGACGACCTCCATGGCGGGCTCGGCAAGGACAAGATCTACGGCGGCGCGGGGGCCGACTCGCTTCACGGCGACAAGGGCCGCGACCGGCTGGAGGGCGGCGGGGGCGACGACGGTCTCTTCGGCGGCGGCGGCCGCGACCGCCTGTTCGGCGACGCCGGCGCGGACCAGCTCCATGGCGAGGACGACGACGACCGGATCTTCGGCGGCGACGGCGCGGACAGCGCCTGGGGCGGCGAGGGGAACGACAGGCTTGCGGGCGACGCGGGCGACGACGTGCTGAACGGCGACGCCGGCGACGACCGGCTCGACGGCGGCGCGGACGACGACGCGCTGTTTGGCGGCGCCGGGGCGGACGAGCTCCACGGCGGGACCGGGACCAACCAGCTTCACGGCGGCGAGGATGCGGACACGCTCTTCGCCGACGACGGCGACGGGGAGCTGTTCGGCGGCGGCGGCGCGGACACGCTGGACTTCGGCGCCGGCGCCGCGACCGCCACCGGCGGCGGCGGCGCGGACACGTTCGTGGCCACGATGGGCGACGGCGACGACACGATCCTCGACTTCGAGGAGGGCGTCGACCTGATCCGCATCGCGTCCGGCGCGACCGGTTTCGAGCAGCTCGACATCACCCTGCGCGGCGACCGGACCTACATCACCTACGGGCTGAGCACCGACGTGTTGGCGCTGGTCGGCGTGGCGCCGGGAGATCTCGACGCCTCCGACTTCCTGTTCGGGCCCGCCTGAACCGGCCCATCTTTCCAGGCAGAGACATCCTCATGGCGACCATCTGGCTTGAACTCCGCATAACCGCCTACGGCCCGGTCGGCGAGCCCTCCTACTCGGCCATCGTGGCCGGCGACCAGAACCCTCCCGCCGGATCCGTCTACCGGATCGACTGGGGCGAGACCGGCCTGCCGGACGCCGGGGGCATCGACCGCTTCTCGGGCTACCGGATCGAGGGCGACGGCGTGGTCCAGGACTTCCGGGGATCGACCTTCGATCACCCCGCCGACGTGTACATCGCCGCGTCGAACTCGACCTTCTGGTTCGACGAGGCGCCCGGGCCCCTGCGCATGGCGGGCGTGCCCGGCGCCGGGTCCAACATCTTCCACATGGGCGACCAGGACGACGCGACCGCGCTGAACTACACCTCCACCGTCTACGCCGGAGGCGGGGACGACGTCCTGATCTCGCTGGCCGAAGGCTACGGCGAGGACGGCGACGACCAGTTCCGGGGCATGGCGCTGGCCTATGGCGGCGACGGGGCGGACGTGTTCCGCAGCGTCGACACCGTCCATGGCGGCCGCGGCGACGACCACGTGCTCGACGCCGACGCCGACGTCGTCTACGGCGGCGCCGGCTTCGACCATGTCGAGGCGCCGGACGGCGAATACCTCGAGCTCGGGCGGATCGAAAGCGTCGAGCGGCTCACCACCGGGCGCAAGCTGATCGTGCTGGGCGACAGCCTGGCGGCGCCCGAGTTCTCCTTCGACACGTTCTTCGACGGCATCGAGCTGGCGATGGCCCCGACGCCGCCGGGCGCGGAGTTCGTCTTCGAGGGCGACGGGCTGGAGATCCTGGGCCCCTCGTCCTTCGCGCTGGCGGGCCACGACGCGATCAGCATCACCCTGGCCGGCGGCGCGATGACCTACCGCGCGCAGAGCCACGTCTCCGGCGTCGAGGTGCTCGAGGTCGAGGGCCTGACCGGCGACCCGCTCAAGATGCGCGGCAGCGACGGCGACGACACCTTCACCGGCGGCGTCGGCGCGGACGACATCCGGGGCGGGCGCGGCGACGACCGCCTGCGCGGGCGCGACGGCGACGACGAGATCCACGGCAAGCGCGGCGGCGACCGGCTGTCGGGCGACGACGGCGACGACCTGATCTACGGCAACAAGGGC
>CAXGVP010000096.1:0-9304 GCA_964013055.1 uncultured Albimonas sp. | reverse complement strand
TGATGAAACCGCCTCCAGCGGCTGGTCCGGCGCGCGCTCGGGCGGCCGGAGGTGGGCGGAGACGCGCGCCACCCCGCGGGCCACGGCGCGGGCCGCCAGCAGCTCGGCGAAGGCCTCGGCGTCCATGTGGTAGGCGTAGGGCAGCGGGCCGGCGTAGTCGGGGTCCGAAGCCCGTCGCGGCCCGCGGAAGGCCGCGGCGAGCGCCGGCTGCGGCGTCGCGAGATCGGCGAAGGGCGTGCGCCCGTCCGAGCGCAGGAAGCGGGCCGAGGCCTGCTCGGCCGCATCGCCCGCGCGGGTGTGGAACGGATGCGCGAAGCCCGAGCCCGGCCCCGACCAGTCGGCGAAGACGATGGCCTGCTTGAAGGTGGCGTCCGAGGCGGCGAGGAACTCGCCCTCCGGAATTCTCAGCCGGCGCAGGGTCTTGCGGATCGTGGGGATGGTCGCCTCGCCGACGCCGATGCGGGGCGTGTCGGGGGATTCGACCACCGTGATCGCCACCGCCCGCGCGCCCGCGCGGTTCAGCGCCGCGTCCAGCGTCGCCGCCGCCATCCAGCCGGCGGAGCCGCCGCCGGCCACCAGCACGCGAAGCGGGTCCGGGCCCGCGGAGGTCTCGCTCACCGGGCCCGGACCTCTGCGCTCAGCCCTCGACGGGCTCGGGCGCGGTCTCGGGCGCGGCCGCCGGCGGCGTCGCCGTGGCCGCAAGCCGCTGGGCCATCGGCGTGATGTTGGCCAGCGAGTGCAGGTGCGCGTGGATCAGCTCCAGCTCGTCCGAGCGCGCGAGCTGCAGCAGCGTCTCGTCGGGCAGCTTCTTCAGCCGCTCGCGGTCCACCGTCATGAAGCCCGAGAGCGAGGGCGTCTGCCCGCCGGGCAGGCGGAACTGCGCGGTCGCGGGCTGCAGCAGGTCCAGCTCCTTCAGGCGCTGGCAGAAGCGGCCGGTGGCGGCGAACTGGGTCTGGTACTGGGTCACGAAGTCCAGGATCGTGTTGAGATACTGGGTGCGGTTCCCCTCGGAGTCGAACAGACGCTCGCCCCGGCCGTCCTGGTTCAGGCCCTCGAACTCCTCGTCGATGCACAGCGAGAAGGTCTTGCCGTCGGCCGAGCGCGAGAACACGAACGGATAACGGCGCAGGAAGGCGGGGATGTAGCGCCCGCCCCAGGAGCCGTCCTCGGCGACGAAGCTGTTCTCCTCGCCCCGCACGCCCAGCAGGGCCGAGGGCATCAGCGCGTCGCCCTCGCCCGCGAAGACGATGGCGTATTCGAGCGAGGCGGGCAGGAACTCCGCCGCCACCAGCGGGGCTGCGTTGATGCCGCGCGCGAAGGCGTAGGAGCGGCCCGCTGCCACCGACCAGTCGCGATGACGCTGCGCCGAGACGCTGACCGCCCGTTCGTAGATGAGAAGCTGCTTGGCCATGGACACCGGCCCTTTCGTTCAGGTTTCGTTCACGCGGTCCACCGGATCCCCCCCGGCGTTCGCCGATCACGCTACGGGCTTGGTTTCCCGAGAGGCAAGAGGGAATCCCCCTCCCATCCGAAGCGGTCGACATAGGCGGCGTTCAGCCCGAGGCACTGCTGCGAGGCGCAGCGATCCCGGTGAACGCATTGATGAAATCCGTTGCGCTCGAACTCGGCCCAGAAGGCCGGGTCGATCAGCAGCAGGGGTTGATCGTTGACCAGCGCATCGCCCAGGCCCTCGGCGACGAGCAGGCAATGCGGGAAATTCTTCACCTCGACGAAGCGGCCCAGCGCGCGCGCGCGGCGGATGGCGGCGGCGAGCTCGGGCAGGATCTCGGCATGGGGGGCGCAGAGGCGCTTCTCGTCGGTCTCGGCCATCGGCCAGTAGACCCAGAACTCCATCTGGATCAGGCGCTTGAGATGCGCCAGCGCGTCCACCAGGTCGACCAGCAGCGGACAGGACAGGCGCGTCACCACGGTGTTGGTGAACAGCCGCGCCCGGGGATCGGCGTCGAGCCGCTCGAGCCCCCGCATTATCCGGTCCCAGGCGCCGGGGACGGCGGTGATCCGGTCGTGGGAGGCCGCGTCGGAGCCGGCGACCGAGACGAAGAACTCGTCCACGCCCGCGTCCAGCAGCCGGGCGGCGAAATCGGGCTTCGCCAGCGCCATGCCATGGGTCTGGATGCGCACATGCTCGAACCCCGCCGCGCGGGCGCGGCGGGCGAGGTCCGGCAGGTCTTTTCGAAGCGTGATCTCGGAGCCGGTCAGGATCAGGCCCTTCCAGCGGCGGTTGCGCCGCTGCTCGTCGAGGACGGCCTGGAACTCGCTGTCGGGCTGCGGGGTCAGGCGGTCCATGGTCCCCTCGATCATGCAGTGCACGCAGGCGAGGTTGCAGCGGAACTCCATGGTCAGGGAGACGTAGTCGGCGTGATCGCGAAGCGAGATCCGCGGCTGGTCCGGGCTGTGGGCGGGGGCGTCAGAGAAGGCCATAGACGCTTCCCTTCTCGACCCGGACCGCGCCGCCCTCGACGCGATGGTCGTAGCCCGCGTCGAAGAGATGATGCGACAGCGCCGGCAGATGCGCCTGCGTCCACGCGACCAGCTCCGCGGGGAAATCCGCCCGGCGCAGGAAGGCGAGCATGGCGGACGCCTCGATGCGCGAGAAATAGAGGCCGTCGAACAGGCGCTTCTGGGCGACGACGACGATGGCGGGGGCCATCTCGGGCCAGAACAGCGCCTCGGGCGCGATCTGGCGGGCGTCGAAGCGGGGGCTGGCGAAGGCCTTCGCCAGGGCGTCCTGCGCCTGGGCGGCGGCGTCGTGGAACCAGTAGAGGTTGCGCAGCTCCAGCCCCTCCGGCCCCAGCCCGTGACAGATGCCGGCCGAAATCCCGTCGGACGGCAGCCCCGTGTAGAGATCCAGCCGGTCGAGGGGCGCGCGGCGCCGCGCGATGGCCTCGTCGATCTCGAAGGAGAACATGAACCACGGCGCGTCGTCGGCGGTGGGCGCGGTCACCTCGACCAGCGGCCTCAGCGCATCGAGCACGGCGGCCGAGGACTGCGCCCGCTCGCGCCGGGCGTAGTCGTAGACGTAGAACTCCCACGACAGCCGGCCGCCCATGTGCTTGAGCCCCCAGACGGTGGCGAAGCGGCCGAGGCGGGCGCGGATCGCCTCGACGACGGGGCGCATCACGTCGGCGACGCCCGCGTGGACGAAGGAGGCGTCGAGCAGCGCCTCGGTGCGCAGGGCGCCCGGCGCGGGCGGGCGGGGCCGCGCGTAGGGCCACAGGCAGAAGTCGAGCGCGGGGTCCGACGGCTTCGCCTTCAGGGCGGGCGCGAGGGGCGCGTGAAGGGTCATCCCGGGCCGCCCCCGAAGTAGATCGTGGCGAAGGGCGCCCCGTCGCGCGACAGGCCGGCGGCGACATGGCCCAGCGGCTCCGCGCCATGGGTCGCCAACAGCGCCTCCCCGCCGGGGGCGCAAAGCGCCGCGTGCAGCGCGCGGATCTCGGGCGCGGCCTCGGCGAGGGTCAGTCCGGCGTCGTAGACGTTCAGGTCCAGCGACAGGCGGGGCGAGGGCGGCTCGGCCGCCTCCAGCGCCCGCGGCGGGGTTCCGGCGCGGGCGGCGCGGGCGGCGAGGGCGCGCAGCGGCGCGTGCAGGGGCGCGGGCGCGAGGCGCGTCAGCAGGCTCTCCAGCGGCGCGTCGCGGCGGGAATAGGTGGCGAGCGCGGGCGGCGCGTTCCCGTCCAGCCGCCACTTGGCGGCGAGGAACACGAGGTCCGCCCGGCGCGGGGGCGGCGCGGCGAACTCCAGGTAGAGCTTCGCGGTCGCCGGCGGCTCGGCCCCGAAATGCAGATGCGCGGCGGCGCCGGCGTAGGGCAGCAGCGGGGCCACCGCCGCCTCGGGCGCCGACAGCGCCTCGGCGGCGGCGAGCAGCTGGGCGCGCGGGTCGGGGCCCAGCGCGACGGAGAACAGGGCGCGGCCGCCGCGGGCTTCGCCGGCCGCGATCTTCACCGACCGCTCCGCCCCGAAGGGCAGTCCGAACCCCGCCACCACGGCGCGCAGCCGCCGGGCGAGGTCGTCGCCGGGGGCCAGCGGGGGCGCGAGGGGGGCCACGCTCATGCTCAGTTCGAGGGCGGCCCGAAGACCACCTTGCAGCGGTGGCCGCCGGGCAAGGCGCCGTCGGGGTTGGGGAGTTCAAGGCGCACGCCGAAGGTGCCCGAGGCCGCGTCGAACACCCGGTCGATGACCGTGACCCGCGCCGCATGGGCGCCCTCGACGGGGGCCGCGGGCAGCACCGTCGCCTCGTCGCCGATGGCGATGGACCCGTAGAGCTCGACCGGCAGGAAGGTCTCGACATGCAGGGGATCGAGCTGCACGACGACGGCGACGTGGCTCTCCTGGTGCATGTATTCGCCGGGCGAGAGGCTGCGCTCCTGCACGATGCCGTCGATGGGGCTGTGGATCTCGCGCAAGCTCACGGCGGCCTCGGCGCGGGCCAGCTCCTGCACGGCGATGGCCTGCTCGGTCTCCACCTCGTTGAGGATCGAGCGGGCCTCGATGGCGGCGCTGTCGATCTCGTCCAGCGTCTCCTGGGTGGCGACGCCGCGGGCGAAAAGCTCGCGCACGCGGCTCTGGCGGCTCTCGATGAAGGCGAGGCGGGCGGACTGCGCCTCGATCGCGGCGGTGGAGGCGACGCGGGTGCGCAGCAGGTCGCGGGTGGCGACCTCCAGCGTGGAATCCAGCCGCGCGACCAGCTGGCCGGCGCGCACGTGATCCCCGCGGGAGACGGCGACCTCGGTCAGCAGGCCCGGCACGGCGGAGGCGAGCGCGATGACCACGGGCGGGTCGATGACGCAATCGTGCCGCTCCCCCTCCTGCGCGAAGGCCGCGAGGGGGGAGACCGCCAGAAACGCAGCGACTGCCAAGGGTTTCATAGGCACGGATCCTATTCCATCTGGCCCGAGAGCGCGAGCATGTCGGCCAGCCGCTTGTCGGTTTCGAGCAGGTCGCGCCGGGCGACGGCATGGGCGTGCTCGACCGCCTTCTGGCGATGGCGCACGCAGGCGGCGGCGGCTTTTTCCCCCAGCGCCCCCGGCAGCAGGATGAGCGCGAGGCCCGCCAGCGCCCGCGCGGGGCGGCCCGCCCTGCCCTGCAGCAGCTCGTCGTCGAGGCTGAGGAAGGTGGTCACCCGGCCCGGATCGCCCTGCCGCCCGCAGCGGCCGGCGAGCTGCAGGTCGACGCGGCGGCTGTCGTGACGCTCGGCGATGATCACGTTCAGGCCGCCGCGCTCGGGCACGCCCGGCCCCAGGCGGATGTCCGTGCCCCGCCCGGCCATGGCGGTGGCGACGGTCACCGCGCCGGGGGCCCCGGCGCGGGAGATCTTCTCGGCCTCGTCGGCGTCCTGGGCGGCGGAGAGGACCTGGTGGGGGACGTCCAGCGCGGCGAGGCGGGCCGAGACCTCCTCGGCCGCGGCGACCGAGCGGACGCCGAGCAGGACGGCGCGGCCCTCCGCCTGCAGCCCCGCGATCTCCTCGGCCAGCGCCTGCCAGCGGCGGGGACCGGAGCGCCAGACGCGGGGCCGCGCGAAGCGGCGGGCGTCGGGGCGATGGGTGGGGATGCGGGCCACGGCGAGGCGGTAGACGGACCAGAACTCCCAGGCCGAATCCCGCGCGGTGCCGGTCATGCCGCACAGGCGGTCGTAGCGGCGGAAGAAACGCTGGAAGGTGATCCGCGCCTCGGTGCGGTGAGGGGGCGTCGGCTCCAGCCCCTCCTTGAGCTCGATCATCTGGTGCAGGCCGTCGGACCAGGTGCGGTCGGGCTGCGGGCGGCCGGTGAACTCGTCGACGATGGCGACCTTGTCGTCGCGCACGATGTAGTGCTCGTCGCGGCGGAACACGAGCTCGGCGGCCAGCGCCTGCACCACCGCATGCTCGCGGATCACCGGAACGCGGAAGGGGCGCGGCGCGGCCTCGTCCTCGGCCAGGTCCTCCAGCAGGTCGCGGCCCTTCTCGGTCAGCTCCACCCGGTCGCGGCGGGGCGAGAGGCGATAGTCCCGACGCTCCGCCAGCGTGGCGGCCACGGCGCGGGCGTGGCGGAAAAGCGCGACGTCGGCGGGCTCGGAGCCCTTGCCGGAGATGATCAGGGGGGTGCGCGCCTCGTCGATCATCACGCTGTCGGCCTCGTCGACCACGGCCACGTGCAGGCCCCGCATCCGCAGGTCGCCGCGGGCGTCGGTCCCCAGCAGGCGCTCGGCCTTGCGGCGCAGGTTGCCGGGGCGCCGGCGCAGGTGGATGCGGTCGCGCAGGTAGTCGAAGGCGAGGTCCTTGCCCGAGGCATGGACCACGTCCGCCGCATAGGCGCGCTGGCGCTCGTCCGGGGGCTGGTCGGGGACGACGACCCCGACGCTGAGCCCCATGCGGGCGTAGAGGGGGGCCAGCTCCTCCCCGTCGCGGGCGGCGAGGTATTCGTTGGCGGTGACCACATGCACCGGACGGCCGGCGAGCGCATGGACGGCGGCGGCCAGCGCCGCGACCAGGGTCTTGCCCTCGCCGGTGCGCATCTCGGCCACGCAGCCGCGCAGGAGCGCGCGGGCGCCCTGCATCTGCACGTCGTAGGGCCGGCGGCCCAGCGCACGCCAGGCGACCTCGCGCACCTGGGCCAGCGCAAGCGCAAGGTCTGCGTCGGAGACCTCCGCGCGCGCCCGCAGGCGCCGGCGCAGGGCGGGGAGGCGGGCGTCGAGGTCGGCGTCCGACAGGCCCTCGAACTCGGGCGCGAGGGCGGCGGCGCGGGCGAGGAAGCGGGCGGCGCCGGCGGCGCGCAGGCGGGCGATGCGGCCGGTGACGGGGGCGGCGACCCGGCGGCCCCAGCGGTCGAGGGCGACGTCGATCTCGTCGCCCCGCTCGGCATAGGCGACGGGGTGCGGCAGGCGCAGGGGGCGCCGGAAGGGGATGGCCGCGTCAGACATTGAAGCGCGCCAGGAACAGCTGCCGCGCGGCGCGCCAGATGCGCGGCGCGAGCGGCTCGTACCCGTGGTCGAAGCGCACCAGGGCGCGTTCGCCGACCATCTCCACCGGCAGTGGATCGAGCGGGGCCACGTCGAAGCGGAAGGCGACGTCGAGCGTGGCCAGTCCGTCGGGGTCCGAGGGCAGCGTCGCGAAGGGCCCGCCCGCGGCGGTGGAAAGGGCGCGCGACGGCAGGCGGGCCTCGCCCTCGGGCGCCGCGCGCAGGATGGCGGCGGGGATCTCGCGGTCGAGGCGCCGCTCGAACCGCAGGGAGACGGCCTCGGTGTCGCCGCGCACCAGCTCGGCCGCGGTCTCGGGCACGGCGACGGAGAGCACCGCCGGCTCGTCCGACAGCAGCCACCCCACCGTCTCGCCCTTCGCCAGCCACCGGCCCTGCAGGCGGTCGGCGTCGCGCAGCACCGCCCGGCCGGCGGCCGGGGCGCGGAGCGCGAGCGCCGCGGCCTTCTCGTGGATGTCGGCGACGCGGGCCTCGAGATGGGCGACCTGCACCCGGAACAGCTGCGCCTGCACCCGGTCGAGCACCAGGACCGAGCGCAGCCGCAGGCGCATCTCGGCCAGCCGCGCCTCCAGCAGGCGGGTTTCCGCCGCCAGCGCGGGGTCTTCGAGGGTCAGGATCGGGGCGCCGGGGGCGACCTCGCCGGAGGGCGCATGGACCGCGGCGACGAAGCCCGAGGCGCCGGCGCGCAGGATCCGGTCCTCCTCGATGCGCACCACGCCCTGGGCGATGGAGCTGTGGGGCAGCGGCACGGCGAAGAGCGCCCCGGCGATCGCCGCCAGCAGCAGCCCCACGGCCGAGACCGCGCGGACCCGACGGCCGCGCAGGTGGGGCGAGGCGATCACATGCCAGCCGCCCTTCATCAGCGGCCAGACGAAGGCGTTCGACAGCGACCAGATCGCCAGCGCCACGCCGATGAAGAAGAACTTGGTCGCCACGAACAGGCTGATCGCGACGGCGATGAACAGCCGGTAGACGAAGGCCGCGACGGCATAGAGCAGCAGCCACGGCGCCTCGCCCCGCGCGGTCACCACCGAGTCGATGTCCCGCCGTCCGAAGGCGTGGCGCTGCACCAGGTTGAGGAAATGGCGGTTGGCGCGGGTGCCCAGGTTGGGGATCTCGATCAGGTCGCAGAACACGAAGTAGCCGTCGAAGCGCAGCAGCGGGTTGCCGTTGAAGAACAGCGTCGAGACGCCCCCGATCAGCATCACGTTGAAGCAGAAGGCGCGCAGCAGGCCCGGCTCGACCTCGACCCAGACCAGGGCGGCGATGGCGGCGAGCGCCAGCTCCACCATGATCCCCGCGCCCCCCACCACCGCGCGCCGCCACTTGGAGGCGAAGGCGGAAGAGGCCGACGCGTCCACATAGGGCACCGGGATGAACACCAGGAACATCACGCCGACCTCGTGCACCTCGCCCCCCCAGACCTTGGAGGCGTAGGCGTGGCCCAGCTCGTGGATCAGCTTCACCAGCGGATAGGCGATGGCGACGAGGGCCAGGTTCTCGACCGTCAGCACGCGGTCGGCGAGGCCGCCGGTCAGCGGCTCCCAGTTCAGGGCGACGGCGACGGCGCCCCAGACCAGCAGCGCGAGCCAGGCGAGGAACCCCCAGACCGTGAAGATCGGGCGGGCGAGCCAGGCGGTCGCCTCGAGGAAGCCGTCGGGGTCCAGCAGCGGGATCCGCATCGCCATGGGATTGCGGATGCGCATCAGGAGGTTGCGCCGCGCCTGGCTCTCGGCCCGGCGGGCCAGTTCGTCGAGGTCGGGCGTGGCCCCGCCAGCCACCAGGTCGGAGTTGTGGAGCTGCGAGAGCAGCCGGATCACCTCGTCCTGGGTGGGGGGATCGTCCTCGAACCGCTCGCAGGCGGTCTCCCAGATCTCGGCCACGGTGCGGCGGCCGTTCATCAGGTTGAGCATCAGGTTCCCGGCCGGCCCGATGCGGTGGTAGCGGCCGTTGTGGCGGTCCTGGACGATGTGCCAGACGCCGCCGCGGAACACCTGGCGGTGGATCTCGACATGGGCCGCGAGCCGGGGCCTGAGGTCCGCCACGCGATACCAGTCGGACGAGAGGAAGCCCTTGGGCATCTCAGAACGTCCAGGGCGACCAGCGCCAGGCGGTCAGCCGGGCCCAGTCGATCAGCGGGCGCATCCAGATCGCGATCAGCCGCCGCTCGTCCACGGTGATGCGCCCGGCGCCCTCCATCCCCGGCGCGAGGCGCGAGGCGTCGCCGAGCACGCGGGCCTCGACCTCGAAGGTGGTGGCGCCTTCCGCGTAGCGCGCGACAGGGGTGACGGCGACCACCTCGATCGCGAAGGGCTCCTCGGGCAGGGCCGCCACC
>CAXGVP010000095.1:0-9317 GCA_964013055.1 uncultured Albimonas sp. | reverse complement strand
CAGCGCACCGCCCACCGACCAGGTGGAGTGGCCCCAGCCCCGGTGCCGCTCGTAGTCGGCGTCGTCATAGGCGGCGTCGTAGAGCATCACCGCCGCCCCCTCGACCGCCTCGGCCACGCCGGCGTCGATCTCGGCGTTCCCGTGCTCATGGTCGCCGATCACGCAGATCGCGCCCTCGCCGGTCTCGATGCGGAAGCCGCAGCAGCCGCCGGGGTGGTTGAGCTGGATCGGGGTGACCTGGAAGCCCGCGGCCTCGAAGGGCTCGCAGGGGCGGAACACGTCCCAGGCGGGCTCGCTCATGTGGATCGGCTGGATCGGGAAGATCGGCGGACCGGCGAAGGCCATCAGCGTGTCGCGGGCGAACTCCGGGTCCGGCGACAGGCCGCAGCGGATGCGGATGCGCGAGGCCGGGTCGTAGAAGGGCGCGAAGAACGGCGCCCCCATGATGTGGTCGAGATGCAGATGCGAGAGCAGGATCTCGGCCTCCGTCGGCCGCCCGGTCTCGATCGCCTCGGCCCTCAGCCTGCGGCCCAGGTCGCGCGCGGCGCTGCCCAGGTCCACGATCAGCGGCGGCGCGCCGGGCGTCTCGCGCCGGATCTCGAAGCAGACGGTGTCGCCGCCGAATCGGGCCCGCTCGGCCCGGCCCGTGGGCGCGGAGCCGCCGGCGCCCCAGATCGTCAGGCGCACGCCGCCCTCGGCGGAGGAGGCCGCGGGCGGCGTCACTCAGCCCCCCTCTGTCGGGGCGGCGCCGGCCGGCGCGGCGGCCTGGCTGCGCAGGCGCGCAAGCTCGACGGTGGTGCGCTCCAGCCTCTGGGCCAGCGAGCGCGACATCTCGATCGCCATCTCCGGGAACTCGCGCAGCAGGCGCAGCATGCCCTCGCGCTCGAACAGCAGGGTGCGCAGCTCGCCGCGGGCCTGCACGGTGGCGGTGCGGGGGGTCTCGCACAGCATCGCCATCTCGCCGAACACCTCCGACTCGCCCAGCTGGGCCACCGTCGAGGAGCTGCCGCCGAATTCGACGATCACGTCCGCCTTGCCCGACAGGATCAGATAGGCGCTGTCGGAACTGTCGCCCTGGCGGACCACCATCTCGCCATCCTTGAAGGTGCGGTCCTCGCCCATGAAGGCCAGCAGCCTCAGGCGCGAGGGGTCGACCCCCTGGAACATCGGGGTCCGCTGAAGGGCGTTGACCTCGGCTTCGAACTTCACCAGGCGCCCTCCCCTGACCGCCGCTTGCGTTTACTATCTGCCGCCATCGCGAGCCCCGTCAACTGCGGCCGGGTCATCGCCGGCGCCATCCTCTTGCGTCACCCGCCCCTGGCGGTCGATGCGGATCACGTGGTCGGCCGCCTGCGCGGCCGCCTCGCGATCCGTTCCGTAGATCAGCGCCGCCCCGTCCAGCTCCCGCGAGAGCAGGGCGCGCAGGGCGCGGTCGGCGTCCGCCTCGCCGGCGGCGATGCCGTCCAGAACCAGGGCGCCGGGGTTCTTCATCAGCGCGCGGGCCAGGCCCATCTTGCGCCTCTGCAGCGCGTTCAGCGTGGCCCCGCCCCCGCCCAGAGGCTGGGCGAGGCCCGCGCGCAGGATCAGCTCCCGCAGGCCCAGCTCGTCGACCAGCGCGTCGACCCGGTCGCGGAACGGCGCCCAGCTGTCGCGCCGCTCCAGCTTCACGGGGCCGAAGAAGATGTTCTCGGCCATGGTGAAGGCGGGGTGAAAGGCCTCGGCGTCGAAGGGGGCGAAGCGCGGATCGCGGGCGGCGAACTCCATCAGCCTGGGACGCGCGGCGAGCAGCGCCTCGGCCCGCTCGGTGCCGCGCAGCACCCCCAGGCGATAGCGCGCCGAGCTGTAGGAGAAGGCGATGGCGATAATCCGCGACTGGTCGGCGCGGTTCAGCCGGTCGGCGCCGCGCTGGCGGCCCAGGCGCAGGATCGCCTCGATGTTGGCGGTCTCGGAGCGGGGGAACAGCCCGTAGCGCTTGAACAGGTCCGAGTCGGCGGCCACCCCCTCGAACAGCGACAGCAGCGTCTCGCACAGGTCGAGGCCGATCTCGACCATCATCCGGCGCATTCCCGCCTCGTCGAGCACGCGCAGCACGGCGCGGTCCTCGGCGAAGTCGGGCCAGCGCAGCTCGGGGTCGACGGGCAGCGCGAAGAACAGGTTCTCGCCCACCGCGGCGTTGGGGTTGTAGCGGTCGGCCTGCCAGTGGTCGATGAAGTCCTCGCGCATCTCGCCCAGCTCGTCCGAGGCGGCGATGGCCCGGCGCAGGTCCACCAGCCGGGCGGCGAGCTCGGGCGCCTGCTCGGGATCGAAGCGCGACATCAGGCCGATGGCGTAGAGGTCGTCCTCCAGCCCCAGCACCCGGACCAGGCGCTGGATGCGGGCCTCGACGGCGTCGGCGTCGGCGTATCCGGCCTCGACCGGGTCGATCCACTCGTCGGCGATGTCGTCGACCGGGGCGCCGGTCATCTCCGCCTCGCGCCGGCGGTGGGCGTGGTCGGGGTCGTCGCCGGGCTTCACCGGGCGGAACAGCAGGCCGTGCACGAGGTTGTCGCGCATCGAGCCGGCGAAGATCCGCGGGTCCGAGGGCACGTAGGCCGCGGTGCGGTAGAGGATCGGGGTGCCGGCGGTCCAGTGCTCGCCGCTGTGGGAATCGACCAGCCCCGACAGCGCCTGCAGCAGCGAGGCGCGGACCACCGCGTCCTCGCCGATCACGGCGGTCACGGCGCCCTTGGGCGCGTGCGCGTCCACCGGGCCCGCGATGCCGTCGACCTGCGCCCCGATCAGCGCCAGCGCGTGCGGCCCCACCGGGGCGCGGTCGAGCAGGGGCGCGGGCTCGCCGTCCTCGGCGAAGTTCTCCATCACCGAGTTGTAGCGCGCGTTCATGTCCGAATAGTCCTGGTAGAAGCGCAGCAGCTCCTTCCAGGGCGCGGCGAGGTCCTTGTAGGCGATCAGCACCGCGGTCAGCGCGCCGACGTCGAGCTCGCCATGGATCACGAACCAGCCGCCGATCAGGAAGATGAAGAACGGCGTCAGGTGGTTCGCGACGTTGTTCACGAACTTGATCAGGTTCTTCAGCAGGAAGATCCGCCGCCGGATCACGTAGTTGTCGTGCAGCTGGCGCGAGACGATGGCCATGTGCCAGCGCCGGGCGCGCAGGGCGCGGATCTCGGTGGCGCCGTCGATGCTCTCGTCGATCTCGCGGGCCATGGCGCGGATGTTCGCGAGCCTGATCCGGATCATCGCGATGACCTTGGCCTGCAGCTTGGGCACCAGCCAGGCCTGCACCGGGTAGAGCGCCAGCGCCGCCGCCCCGATCAGCGGGTTCTGGACGATGATGAAGCTGAGGTAGACGAGGAAGCTGCCGCCCTGGCTGACGGGGGTGGAGATGATCGCGCCCACGAAATCGCCGATGGGGGCGAGCTCGGCCGAGATCATCTGCACCAGCTCGCCCGGCGAGGTGCCCTTGAGCCGCGACAGCGGCCGGCCCATCACCCGGCGGTAGAGGTCGAAGCGCATCCGGCGCAGCATCCGCTCGCCCAGGATGCCGCGCTGGACGTTCTGGACGTATTTCACGCCGTTGTTGATCGAGATCGCCAGCAGGTAGGCGAAGCACAGCGCCACCAGGTAATGCGTCTGCTCCAGCGGTATGCCGAGGAATTCCTTGGGGAAAGTGTCGCCCGAGATCGCCTCGTTGATGATCGTCTTGGGAAGCTCGAGAGTGATCCAGATGATCGGGAAGGTCAGCAGCGTGAAGACCAGCAGCACGAGCTGATCGCGGGCGGAGTGCCGCCAGACGAAGCGCGTCATCTTCTCGGCCATGCTCGGCGCGTGTCCCTCGGTTCGCCGCGGTCCGTCGTTGAATGCGGCGCGACGCGCGAGTTTCCCCGATACAGACCGGTTTTTGAAGGGGGTTTCATTCGCGGGTCATGATCCGTCCGGCGAACGCCCCCTCGCGGGCGCCTCAGGCGGGGCGGCCGGCCCCGCCGGGGCGTCGCCCGCCCAGCCCGATCCGCCGCCGCCGGCCGGTCGCCGCATCCAGCCCCAGCCGCCCCATCCGCCGGGCCGAGACCAGCGCCGCGCCGATGTCGCGCTGCAGCGTCACCAGCGCCGGCGTCACCAGCAGCACCAGGAAGAACCCCGCCCCCAGCCCGAAGCACAGCGAGACCACCGTGGGCTTGAGGAACTGCGCCTCGTTCGAGGTCTCGGCCAGCAGCGGCGCCAGCCCCGCCACCGTGGTCAGCGTGGTCAGCATCACCGGGCGCAGCCGGTCGCAGACCGCGTCGACCACCGCCGGGCGCAGCGCCCGCCTGCGGGCGTATTCGTCCACGGTCGAGACCAGCACGATCGAGTCGTTGATGATGATCCCGCTCATCCCGATCATGCCCACGACCGAGAACAGGGTCAGCGGCAGGCCCATCCACAGGTGCCCCCAGACCACGCCCACCAGCCCGAAGGGCACGACCGCGATCACCGCCAGCGGCCGCAGCCAGGAGCCGAAGACCCAGGCCAGCACCAGGTAGATGCCGATCATCGCCGCCGCGAAGCCGTATTCCGCTTCGGCCAGGAAGCGCCGCTCCTGCTCGGCCAGGCCCGACAGCGACCAGCGCACGTCGTGGCGCGCGGCGGCCATCGGCAGGATCCGCTCGCGCAGGTCGTCCTCGATCTCCTGCGCGCGGGCGGCGTCGGACTGGTCGATGTCGCCCGAGACGGTGACCGAGACCACCCCGTCCACCCGCCGGATCTGCGAGAAGCCGGGCCGCGCGGTCACCTCCACCAGGTCCGAGACCGGGGCCCAGTCGCCGCCCGCGGTCCGCACCCGGGTGCGGGACAGGAAGTCGGCCGCGAGCTCCTCGCGCGCCAGCGCCACGGTGATCGAGGCCTCGCGCCCCTCGACCGCGTATTCGGCGGCGGTCACCCCGGTCAGCCGCCGGCGCAGCTCGGCCCCCAGCGCGTCGGTGGTGAAGCCCAGCGCCTCGCCCAGCGGGGTCAGGGTCAGCACCAGCTCGGTCTTGTCGTAGGCGAGGCTGTCCTCCAGCGCCGAGACCTCCTCGTATTGCGACAGCGCCGCCTGGATGTCCTCCGAGGCGCGCTTGAGCACCTGCGGGTCCGCGCCCGTCAGCTCGACCGAGACCGCGTCCCCCCCGGGCCCTGCGCGCATGAAGCGGAAGGCCACCACCTCGGCCATCGGGTGTCGCACCAGCCGGTCCTGCACCGCGGCGTTGAACTCCGAGGAGGAATAGGGCCGCAGGTCCGCGTCGATCAGCTCGGCCTCGATCGAGGCGAGCTGCCAGGGCTCCTTCTCGTCCTGCACCGACAGGCCCCGCGCCCCGCCGGCGCCGACGCGCGACAGGGTGAAGCGGATCGGGTTGCGGCCGTGGCGGGTCTCGAACTCGGCCGCCGCCTCGTCCATCGCCTGCTGGACGAGGGCGAGCTGGGCGAGCGTGTCCTCCCGCTCGGCCCCGGCCAGCATGGCGATGTTGGCGGTGATCTGGCCCTGCTCGGGCGCGTTCCAGAAGCGCCATTGCAGCTCGCCCGTCATCAGCCGCTCGACCGACAGCAGCAGCAGCATCACGCACAGGCCCAGCAGCGGATAGCGCAGCCGCATCGACAGGCGCACGGCGGGGCGGAAGGCGGTCTCGACGAAGCGGTCGAAGCCGCGGTTCACCCATTCCGAGGGGCGGTCGTACCAGCGCCGGCGCTTGCGCCCCTCCAGCGCGTGACGCATGTGGTTGGGCAGCACCAGGAAGCATTCGGCGAGGCTCGCGGCCAGCACGATGCAGACCACGGTGGGGATGTCCTCGACCATCCGCCCGAAGCGCCCGCCCAGCGCCAGCATCCCCGAGAACGCCAGCAGCGTGGTCACGGCCGAGGAGAACACCGGCGCCGCCATCCGACGGGCCGCCGTCTCGGCCGCCGAGACCGGCGACAGGCCGCGGCGCCGCGCGAGGTGGTCGGCGTGCTCGCCCACCACGATGGCGTCGTCCACCACCATGCCCAGCGTCAGGATCAGCCCGAACAGCGAGACCATGTTGATCGAGACGCCGATCGCCCACATCACCCCCGCCGCCGCCAGCAGCGCCGTGGGGATGCCGGCGGCCACCCACAGCGCGGTGCGGGCGTTGAGGAACAGGAACAGCACCCCCACCACCAGCGCGAGCCCGAACAGCGCGTTGTCCAGCAGCAGCGACAGCCGGTCCCCGATGCGGTCGGCGAGCGTGTTGACGAAGGCGATCTCGACCCCCGCGGGCAGGGTCGGGCGCATCTCGTCCGCCACCCGCTGGGCGACGGCGAACTGGCGCAGGGTGTCGCCGGTCTCGCCCCGGCTGATGCGGATCATCGTGGCGGGCTGGCCGGCGACGTAGAACCGCTCTCCCCGCCGCACGCCGTCGTCGGTGATCTCGGCCACGTCGCGCACCCGCAGCGTCTCGCCGTCGGCGCCGGTGCGCACGACGACGTCGCCGATGCTCTCGCGGGTGCGCGTCTCCTCCCCCGTCGAGATGCGGGCGCCGCCGGGCGTCGCCCCGCCGGGCCGCGACTGCGCCGCCGCCGAGACCGCGGCCGAGACCTCGGCCAGGGTCACGTCGTGGCGCATCAGCAGGGGTTCCGAGGCCTCGACCCGGATGTAGTCGTGGGCGACGCCGCGCACCGAGATCCGGGTCAGGCCCGCGTCGCGCAGCCGCTCGGCGTATTCGTCGGCCAGGCGCACCAGCAGGTCGGCGTCCACGGGTCCGTGGAACACCACGTCGGTGACCGGGAAGGTCCAGGCGTGGCGCTCGACCGAGGGGGTCTCGGTCCCCTCGGGCAGCGGCCCGGCCGAGGAGACGGCGGCCGACACCGCCTCGGCCGCCGCGAACAGGTCGTAGCCGGGTTCGAAGGTCAGGGTGATGCCGGCGCGGCCCTCGCGGGCGCGGGCCGAGATCTCGTCCACGCCCTCGACCTCGGCCAGCGCCGGCTGCAGGAGCTGGACCACGTTGCGGTCCACCTGCTCGGGCCCCGCGCCGGGCCAGGCGACGTTCACGTAGACGTTGTTCATCACGATGTCGGGCATGAACTGGGTGCGCAGGTTCTGCACCGCCCCCAGCCCCGCGATGATCATCGCCATCAGCAGCAGGTTCGCCGCCGTGCCGTGGCGGACGAAATAGCCGAAGATCCCGGGCCTGCGCATGGCGTTCAGCCGCCCGAGGTCGCGGCGGGGGGCGCGCCGCCCTCCAGCCGCTCGACCAGGCCGCGGGGGGCGCGCTCGCCCTGCAGGCGGTCGAGCAGGCGCTGGCGCTCGGCGGGGTCGAGGTCGGCGCCGCGCACCCGCTCGCGCAGGGCCTCGGCGCGCTCGGGGCTCAGCAGCAGCATCTCGTCGCCGCCGCCGCCCGCCAGGGCCGAGGCGCCGCCCGGCAGCGGGGCGGCGGCGGCCTCGGCGGCCTTCAGGGCGTCCTCGCCGGTGGCGACCACGCGGGCCCGGGCGCCGGCGCCGAGCTGCGGCTTGCGGATCGCCACCATGCGCTCGCCGAAGGGGGCGTCGGCGACGATCAGCGTCTCGCCGGTGCGGCGCAGGATGCGGACCCGGCGCTCGCGCAGGCGGTCGCCTTCGTCGACCACCAGCACCCGCCCGTCCTCGTCTGCGGCGGCGGCGGGGATCTCGGCGACGCCCTGCAGGGTCGGCTCCTTGATCGCGGCGGCCACGAAGTCGCCTTCGCGGAACAGGTCGCCGGCGGCGGCCTCCAGCCGCAGGAACAGGGTGCGCCCGGTGCGCGCCTCGCCGGTGGCCGCCGCGGCGCGCAGCAGCCGGGCGGGGACCGAGGCGCCGCTCTCCCCCAGCTCCAGCCGCACCCGGGCGGGCAGGTCGCGCAGGCCGCCGGCGTCGTCCAGCAGGCGGGCGTATTCGGCGTTCGAGACGCGGACCGCCGCCTCCAGCCGCGCGGGGTCGATCAGGGCGCCCAGCTTCTCGTTCGCGGCGACCTGGCGGCCGAGCACCGCGGCGGTCTCGGTCAGCAGTCCGTCGAAGGGGGCGCGGATCTCGGTCTCGGCCAGGGCGCGGCGGGCGTCCTCGAGCTCCAGCCGCGCGCGGCGCAGGTCGGTCGCGTTCATCTCGGAGGCGGTCTGCGCCTGGGACAGCGCCTGCTGGGCGTCGATCCGGGACTGGCGCGCGACGGCGAGGTTCAGCTCCGCCGTCTCCACCGCCGCGGTCGAGCCGACCAGCCGCTCCGCCAGCCCCCGCTGCCGCTCCAGCGCCTGGCGCTGCAGGCGCACGCGCTCCTCCGCCGCCTCGAGGTCCAGCGCGGCTAGGTCCAGCGTGCGGACCGAGGCGGCGCGGTCGGTCTCGGCCTCGGCCAGCGCGATCTCGGCCCGGCGCAGGGCGGATTGCGCGTCGGCGGGGTCGAGACGGAACAGCAGCTCGCCCGCCCACAAGGCGCCGCCGTCGACGAAGGCGGGCGAGAGCTCCGACACCCGCCCCGCGAGCGCGGGGCGCAGTTCCAGCCGGCGGGCGGAGACGATCTCGCCATAGGCGGTCAGGGTCGGGGAGACGTCGCGGGGGCGGGGGGTCACGGTCTCGACCGCGAAGACCCGCTCGGCGGAGGGGCCGCGGGGGGCGGGCTTCTCGGCCGCCGCCTGCTGGGCGAGGTGCAGCCGCCAGGCGCCGTTGGCGACCAGACCCGCCGCAAGGGCGAGGAGGACCAGTCCCGTCAGGCTGCGCATCACGAAGCGCATGGGCTCTCCCGTCCGGCCGGCCGCTGTGCGGGCCGGCGATGCTCAGGAATACCGCGGGCGGGGCTCGGGCGCGAGCCCGCGGTCGGTTGCATCCTGTCACGGGTGGCGGAGCGGCTTCCGTCGCCCGCCGCGGAGGTTTCCGCCTGCCGGGTCGCGGCGCCGCGACGGGGCGCCCTGCCGCCGGCCCCGGTCCCGGCGCTGGCCAGCGCCAGCCGCTGCGGCGGGCGGCGGGGAAGGGCGGAAGTGGGAGAGCGAAGCCGACGTAGATTACGCGGCGACTGGACGTCCGCTTTTAGCCATTACCGGACATTCGGACCGGCGATAAAGCGCGCGCGAGCCCGCCCCCTAGCGCAGATCGTCGACGACCGCGTTCAGCGCCTCGATGCTCGCGGCACCCAAGTGGTGGCTTCGCTCCGGCGACCACCCGGCGCGCGGCTCGGGAAGGGCGGCGTGGTCATTGAACGGCATCTCGAGAGTCAGCGCCAGGCACGCGAAATGGTCGGCGACCCACGACGAACACAGCGTCGGCTGAATGGGCCGGTTGCCGTCGTGCGGGTAGCCGTACTCGGTCGTGTGGTCGGGAGACGCCTGGGCCAGGGCCTCGTCGAAGCGCGTGC
>CAXGVP010000094.1:0-9374 GCA_964013055.1 uncultured Albimonas sp. | reverse complement strand
CTTCGATCTCGCGGGGACCACCCGCTCCGGGTCGCCGGTGATCGAGGGGGTCTCCGGCTCGCTGATCTTCGAGGACGCGCCCTACACCGTCCTGTTCCAGAGCCGCAGCTACCCCGGCCCGCCCGGCGAGGTGGCTGGCGACCTGCCCGAGAGCTGGTACCAGGACGCCTACGCCGCGTCCCCCGACAGCATCCAGGTGATCTCCGTCAGCCTCGGCTTCCAGGTTCTGGCGACGCTCGACCCGTCGGCGCGGCCGCTGACCTCGGCCTTTCTCGACGACGGCGACAGCGCGCTGTGGGCCGGGCCCTCGCGGGTCAACGTGGTGTCGGGCGAGCTGTCGGGCGACCCGGGGCCGGGCTTCCTTCTGGACCTCGGCAGCGGGCGCGACGTGGCCTTCGGCGGGGCCGGCGACGACCAGTTCCGGGGCGAGAGCGGCCGGGACCGGCTGGTGGGCCGGGCCGGCGACGACAAGCTGCTGGGCGGCGGCGGCGTCGACGGGCTGTTCGGCAACGCCGGCGAGGACGTGCTGGACGGCGGCGGCGGCGACGACGAGGTGGTCGGCGCCGATGGCGACGACAGGCTGCGCGGCGGCGGGGGGGACGACCTCGTCGACGGCGGCGACGGGAACGACCGGATGTTCGGCGACGCGGGCGAGGACGCGATGATCGGCGGCCAGGGCCGCGACACGGTCCGCGGCGGCGACGACGACGACCGGATCGAGGGCGCCGGCCAGGCCGACCGGCTGTTCGGCGAGGCCGGGGGCGACCAGCTCTACGGCGGCGGCGGCGACGACGTCTTCGGCGGCGCGGGCCGCGACCTGATGTTCGGCGAGGGCGGCAAGGACGCGATCAACGGCGACGCCGGCGACGACCGGATCTTCGGCGGCGGCAAGCGCGACGTGCTGAGCGGCGGCGACGGCGACGACGTGGTGCGCGGCGACGGCGGCGGCGACCTGCTGGCGATCTCGAACGGCGACGACAAGCTGTTCGGCGACGGCGGCGCGGACAGCTTCGTGATCGGCGCCGGCCTGACCGACGGGCGCACGGTGATCCGCGACTTCTCGGACGAGGATCTGCTGGGCTTCGAGGACGGCGTCTTCTTCGAGCGCAAGCGCGACTTCCAGGACTTCGCCTTCGAGACCCGCAAGGGCGTGGTGCTGGCGGTCGAGGGGGCCGAGGTGCTGATCCGCAACGTGGAGCTCGACGAGATCGGCCCCTCCCAGATCTTCTTCTTCCTCGACGGCTGACCGGCGGCGACGGTCCCCCAGGCGCTCAGGCGCCGTCGGGGCCCGGGCCCTCGGTCCCGTGTTTCTTGATCAGGCCGAACTGGGTGATCACGAACAGGAAGGTGATGGCGGGCGAGGCGAAGGTCTTGAAGGTGACCCAGAACTCCTCGGTCTGGGTGCGCCAGACGGCCTCGTTCACCAGGGCCATGAACAGGAAGAACAGGGCCCAGCGCCGGGTGAGGATCATCCAGCCCTCGTCGGTCAGCGGCATCGCCGCGCCGATCAGGTCCTTGAGATAGCTGCGCCCGCGCAGCAGCCCCCAGCCCAGCGCGCCGGCGAACAGCACGTTGATGATGGTGGGCTTCATCTTGATGAAGGTGGCGTCCTGCAGATACAGGGTCAGCCCGCCGAACACGACCACCACCACCGCCGTCACCACCGCCATGCGCGGCACGTCGCGGCTGAGCCACCACGACACCCCCAGCGAGGCCAGGATGGTCGGGATGAACACCGCCGTGGCGGTGAAGATGTCGGTGCGTTGGTAGATCACGAAGAACAGGACCAGAGGCCCGAATTCGAGCGCGGCCTTCACCAGCGGGTTCAGCGGCTTCGTCTGCGTGTCCATGGATACGATCTAGCGATTGGGAGTGGCGAGGTGAAGGCGCCCGGCCGACGATTGCGGCGCCGCCCGCCGCTTTTGCCCCTGTCGCCGTTGGGGCGCGGCGGAATGACCTTGCGGTAACATCCTGAAACGGAACCTTTCGCCCGCGCGGACGAGGGGGCGGGCGGGAGGGCGGAGAATCACTCCCGCCCCCCGCTGGCTCAGCGCGCGCGGGAGCGCAGCAGGCCGACGACGTCGTAGACCTCGTCGATGATCGGGGCGGCGATGGCGTCGGCCTTGTCGGCGCCCTTCGCCAGCACCTGGTCGATGTGGCCCGGGTCGGCGTTCAGCTCGCGCATCTTCGCGTTGATCGGGGCCAGGCTCTCGACCGCGAGGTCGGCCAGCGCGGGCTTGAACTCCGAGAACGGCTTGCCGGCCCATTCCTCGATCACCTGCGCCGCCGTGCGGTCCGACAGCGCGGCCATGATGCCGACGAGGTTCTTCGCCTCCGGCCGCTCGGCGAGGCCCTCGGGGGTCTCGGGCAGGGGCTCGGGGTCGGTGCGGGCCTTGCGGATCTTCTGGGCGATGGCGTCGGCGTCGTCGGTCAGGTTGATCCGGCTCATGTCGGAGGCATCCGACTTCGACATCTTCTTGGAACCATCGCGCAGGCTCATCACCCGGGTGGCCACGCCCTCGATCAGCGGCTCGGTCATCGGGAAGAAGCCGGGCTGCCCGTAGTCGAGGTTGAACTTGGTGGCGATGTCGCGGGTCAGCTCCAGGTGCTGCTTCTGGTCCTCGCCGACGGGAACGTGGGTGGCGCGGTAGGCCAGGATGTCGGCGGCCATCAGCACCGGATAGGCGTAGAGGCCGACCGAGGCCGCCTCGCGGTTCTTTCCCGCCTTCTCCTTGAACTGGGTCATCCGGTTCATCCAGCCCACGCGCGCCACGCAGTTGAACACCCAGGCGAGCTCGGCATGGGCCTGCACCTGGGACTGGTTGAAGAGGATGGATTTCTCCGGGTCGAGGCCGCAGGCGATGAAGGCGGCCGCCAGCTCGCGCGTCGCGCGGCGCAGCGCCTCGGGGTCGGGGTTGATGGTCAGCGCGTGCAGGTCGACCATGCAGTAGAGGGTCTCTCCGCCCAGCTCGGCGGCCTCGTCCTGCATCTCGACGAAGCGCTTCACGGCGCCGAGGTAATTGCCCAGGTGCAGGTTGCCCGTGGGCTGAACGCCCGAGAAGACCCGGCGCGGGTGAACGCGGCCTTCGGTCCCGGCGCCCTGCGCCTCTTGCGTCTCGGTCATATCTGCTGTCCTCCTGCGGCGGCGCGGGCGTTATGCGGCCGGCGGCGGGACAGGGTCAAGACGCCCTCTCGGGGGCGTTCGCGCGGATGATCGCCGCGCCCGAGCCGCGCGATGGGCGATAGTCAGAGGTCCGATGTTCCAGTTTCCCCCGTTGCCGCCCGTGATGCCGGTCCACCGCCAGGTGGCCTTCGCCATCGCCGGCGCGTTCGTGGCGATCGAGCTTCTGTTCCAGCTGGCCGAGCTGGGCCTGATCGCGGGGCCGCAGCTGCGGTTCGAAACCTACGCGATGTTCTCGTTCTTCGATCCCTGGTTCGACCGGCTGGTCGCGGGCGAGCCGACGCCGGTGCGGGTGTGGTGGAGTTTCCTGACTTACGCCTTCCTCCACGGCGGAATGACCCACCTGCTGATGAACACTGCCGCCTTCCTGGGGCTGAGCCTGCTGGTGCTGCGGATCTTCGGGGTTCCGCTCTACCTGGTGTTCTTCGTGGCGACGGCGGTCGGCGGGTCGTTGGGCTACGGGCTGCTGTCGTCGGTCGACGCGCCGATGGTGGGGGCCTCGGGCGTGGTGTTCGGGCTGATCGGGGTGCTGAAATACGCCGAGTTCGCCTTCATCACCCGCCGGCCGGGGGCGGGGTCGATGCGCTCGTTCCTCGGCTCGATCGGGGCGCTGGTGCTGATCAACGTGATCCTGGCCGTGGCGATGGGGGGGATGCTGGCCTGGCAGACCCACCTCGGCGGCTTCGTCGCGGGATGGGTCGCGGCCTGGATCGTCGTGCCGAAAGCCTGAGGCGCGGCGCGCCGCCCGGATCGAGGGCGCCCCGGGCCTGAGCCGGGGCCCCGCTCAGCGCTTGCCGCCGCGCCGCATTGCGGCCTTGAGGTCGCCGACCACCACCCCCTTCAGCGCCACCGCCAGCGCGCCGTAGATCGCCAGCGCCGCAACGACCAGCGCCGCCAGCGCCAGGTAGCGCCAGCCCGGCGCGGCCAGCCACGGCGCCAGCCCGCGCGCCAGCCCCCAGCAGGCCGCGCCCATCAGAACCGAGGCGAGCAGCAGCCGCGGCGCCCGGGCGCGCAGGCGGGCGTCGGGGCGGGCCTCCTCGCCGAAGCGGGCGCGGGCGCCGCGCCACAGCAGGAAGAAGTTCACCCAGGCCGCCAGCGTGGTCGCCGCCGCCGCGGCGGTGAAGCCGATCAGCGGCGCGAGCCCCACCGCCGCAGCCGCGTTCACCGCCAGCCCGACGAGCGCGTAGTGGAACGGCGTGCGGGTGTCCTCGCGCGCGAAGAACATCGGCTGGGCGATCTTCTGCAGCACGAAGGCGGGCAGGCCGGCGCCGTAGATCGCGACCGCCAGCGCGGTGGCCGCCACGTCCTCGGGCGCGAAGGCGCCGCGGCCGAACAGGACCGAGGCCAGCGGCCAGGGGATCGCCACCAGCGCCACCGTGGCCGGCAGGGTGAGGGCCAGCGCGAACTCGGTCGAGCGGCCCATCGCCTCGCGCACCCCGGTCTCGTCCCCGGCCGAGAGGCGGCGGGAGAGCTCGGGCAGCAGCACCACGCCGATGGCCACCCCGATGACGCCCAGCGGCAGCTGGTAGAGCCGGTCGGCGTAGTAGAGCCAGGCCACCGCCCCGTCGAAGAACGAGGCGACCTGGCGTCCCACCACCAGGTTGATCTGCATGACCCCGCCGGCGAGCGCGGCGGGAAAGGCGATGATTGCCAGCCGCTTCACTTCGGGCGTCAGGCGGGGCAGGCGGGGGTGGATCGGCATCCCCGCCTTCGCGGCCGCCCGCCACACCAGCCACAGCTGCGCGACGCCCGCCAGCGCCGCCCCCCAGGAGGCGCAGAGGCCCGCGACATAGCCCGGCGCGTCGTCCGGGCCGGCCAGATGCGCGAAGGCGCCGGACTGGGCGACCAGCATCGCCCCGATCAGGATCACGTTCAGCAGCGTCGGCGCGGCCGCCGCGGCGGCGAATTTCCCGACCGAGTTCAGCACCCCCGAGAACAGCGCCGCCAGCGAGATGAACAGGATGTAGGGGAAGACGATGCGCCCGTATTCCACCGTCAGGTCGAAGCGTTCGTCGCCCGCGAAGCCCGAGGCGAGCGCGAACACCAGCAGCGGCATCGCCACCTGCGCGAGCGCGGTGAACACCAGCAGCACCGTGGTCAGGGCCGCCATCGCCTGCTCGGCGAAGTCGCGGGCGGCGTCGGGGCCCTCGGTCTCGTGCCGGCGGGCGAACATCGGGATGAAGGCGGTGTTGAAGGCGCCCTCGGCGAAGAAGCGCCGGAACAGGTTGGGCAGGGTGAAGGCCGCCACGAAGGCCTCCGCGGCGGGGCCGGCGCCGAGCGCCGCGGCGATCATCACGTCGCGCACCAGGCCCAGGATGCGGCTCGCCATGGTCCAGCCGCCGACGGTGGCGAAGCTGCGCATCAGCCGCGCGGCGGGGCGCGGCGTGCGGGTCACGGGGCCGGGCGCGGGGCGTCCGGGCGGCGGCGGCGCCGCGCCCTCGTCGCGCGGGTCGGTCATGGATCAGCCCTCGCCGTCGGCGGGGGCGGCGGCCTCGATCGCGGCGCGCAGGCGGGTCTCGATGGTCTTCATCTTCCCGGCGGAGGTGATCTTCAGGCCGAACAGGTCCTTGACGTAGAACACGTCCACGGCCTGTTCCCCATAGGTGGCGATGATCGCGGAGTGGATCGAGATGTTGGCCGAGGCCAGCGCCCGCGTCAGGTCATACAGAAGCCCCACGCGGTCGCGGGTGTCGACCTCGATCACCGTGTAGATGTCGGAGGAGTGGTTGTCGAAGGTCACGTGGGTCGCGAGCTTGAACTTGCTCTCGCGCTTCTTGACCTTGCGCTTGGGCTTGAGCGCCTCGCGCGCCACCACCTCGCCCATCAGGGCCCGGCGGACCATGGTCTGCAGCCGGTCCAGCCGCGAGTTGTCGTAGGTCGAGCCGTCGCCGTCCTGGATCCAGAACACCGAATGCGCGTAGCCGTCCGAGGTGGTGGTGATCCGCGCGTCCTTCACGTCCGCCCCCGCCAGCGCCAGCGCCCCTGCGAGCCGCGAGAACAGGCCCGGATGGTCGGCGATGTGGAAGCACACGCGGGTGGCGTCGCGGCTCTCGTCCTGGGTGAAGTCGGCCCCGAAGGAGGCCGGGTCGTCCGGCGTCTCCCGCGCGAGGCGGGAGAAGATCCGCTGCGTCTCGGTGGTGGTGGACAGGAAGAAGGGCGCGTAGTGGCGGTCGATCTCGGCCTCGATCTGCGTCTCGGTCCAGCCGTCCTCGGTCAGGGCGGCGCGCAGGGCGTCCTGCGCCTCGCGCAGGCGGTCGACGCCCGAGAGGCCGCCCGCCCCGCCGGTCAGCGCCTCGCGCGTGCGGCGGTGCAGGGTGCGCAGCAGCTGCGCCTTCCAGTTGTTCCACACGCCGGGCCCGACGGCCATGATATCGCAGGCGGTCAGCACCAGCAGCAGGTTGAGGCGGGAGGGCGTGCGCACTTCGTCGGCGAAGGCGCGCACCGTCACCGGGTCGGCGATGTCGCGCTTCTGCGCCACGTCGGACATCAGCAGGTGGTGGCGGATCAGCCAGCAGACCGTGTCGGTCTGCGCCTCGGTCAGGCCGAGGCGGGGGCAGACGTCGCGGGCGATCTCCTCGCCGACCTCGGAGTGGTCGCGCTCCTGCCCCTTGCCGATGTCGTGCAGCAGCAGGGCGACATAGAGCGCGGTGCGGTCCACCCCCTGTTCGAGGATGCCGGAGGCCACCGGCAGGTCCTCGATCAGCTTGCCCCGCTCGATGCCGTTGAGGATCGAGACGGCGCGGATCGTGTGCTCGTCCACCGTGTAGTGATGATACATGTTGAACTGCATCATCGCATGGATCCGGCCCCATTCGGGGATGAAGGCGCCGAGCACGCCGAGCTCGTTCATCCGGCGCAGGGCGCGCTCGGGGTCGCCCGAATCCACCAGCATGTGCAGGAAGATGCGGTTGGCGATCGGGTTGGCGCGCAGCGTGTCGTCGACCAGGTCGAGGTTCGCCGCGATCATCCGCATCGCGTTGGGGTGGATCAGGGCGCCGGTGCGCAGCCCCTCGTCGAAGAGGCGGATGATGTTGAGCGGCTCGTCCACGATCACGCTCTCGTCCGGCATGGTCAGGCGACCGTCGAGCATCTGGAACGGGCCCGACGAGATCCGCCCCCCCGCCCCGCGGAAGGCTTTCACGATGCCGCCCAGCGAGGGGCGTTTCTTGACGTGGCGCGCCTCGAGCGCGGCGAGGAACACGCGGGTCAGCTCGCCGACCGCGGTGGCGTGCTGGAAATAGCGCTGCATGAAGCGCTCGACCGCCGACTGGCCGGGGCGGTCCTCGAAGGTCAGGCGGCGGGCGACCTCGACCTGCATGTCGAAGCTGAGTTGTTCATTCGCCCGACCCGAGAGGTAGTGGAGGTGGCAGCGCACCGTCCACAGGAAGGCCTCCGCCTCCGAGAACACCGCCATCTCGTCGGGGGAGAACACGCCCTTCTCGACCAGGTCGGAGGGGGAGCGGGCGTGGTAGAGGTATTTCGCGATCCACCACAGGGTCTGCAGGTCGCGCAGGCCGCCCTTGCCCTCCTTCACGTTCGGCTCGACCACGTAGCGAGAGCCGCCGTGGCGCTGGTGGCGGCTGGCGCGCTCGTCGAGCTTCGCCTCCACGAACTCGGGCCCGGTGCGGGAGAAGAGCTCGTCCCACAGCCGGTCCTGCAGGTCGTCGGCGAGCCGGCGGTCGCCGGAGATGAATCGCTGCTCCAGCAGGGCGGTGCGGATGGTGATGTCGGACCTGCCCAGGCGCAGGCAGTCGTCGGCGGTGCGGGTCGAGTGGCCGACCTTCAGCCGCAGGTCCCACAGCAGGTAGA
The DNA here is from genome assembly GCA_964013055.1 of uncultured Albimonas sp. Taxonomy (GTDB): domain Bacteria; phylum Pseudomonadota; class Alphaproteobacteria; order Rhodobacterales; family Rhodobacteraceae; genus Albimonas. The sequence goes on along the minus strand of CAXGVP010000094.1, from coordinate 1,384 downwards.
GGACGGATTCCACAAGGGATTCCACCCAGGGCGTCTGCTTCCAGTGGGTCAGGAACAGCAGGTCGACGTCCGAGTAGGGCGCCATCTCGAACCGCCCGTAGCCGCCGACGGCCAGCACGGCGAGCCGCTCGCCCTCGGTCGGATTGGGGTTCGGGTGCAGCCAGCGCAGGCCGACTTCCAGCGCCAGGCGCACCACCTCGTCGGTCAGCCAGGCGATGGAGCGGGAGGTGGAGGCGCCGGCCCAGGGCCGCTCGTCCAGCGCCTCGCGGATCGCGGCATGGCCGGCGTCGAGCGCGTCGCGCAGCGGCTCGGCGCAGGCGGCGCGGACGCCGTCGCGGCCCTTGCCCTCGGCCTGGGCGGCGGCCGCGACCGTGGAGAGTTGGGCGAGGACCGCCGCGGGATCGAGGATCTCCGCGGCGGGTCTGACCAGCATCCCGTCCGTCCCGCCGCCCTGGTCCACCGGAGAGGGCGGCGCCATGCGGCGCCGGGGGGCGCCGCGGGCTGCGGCCGCGCGGGGGAAGGCGGCGGGCTCGGGGGCGGGCTTGCGTGGGGCCATGGTCTCTCGTCAGGAACCCGGCGCGCCGGGGATCGTTGCAGGCGCCACCACCTGCGGCCCCGACGACGTCGGCGTCAACACGGCGAGAGCGCGCATGTTCAGCCCGTCGCGGGTCAGCCGCCAGGCGCCGGCCACGCCGCGGAAGCCGCCGGGGTCGGTGATCTCCTGCAGGCCGAAGGGCCGGTCGTCGCCCGAGGCGCGGCCCGCGCGCATCATCTGCGCGGCGGCGGCGACGGCGTCGTAGCCCAGCCAGGCGAAGCGGCCCGGCGCCCGGCCGTAGGCGGCCTGGAAGCGGGCGGCGAAGTCGGCCATCGCGACCGGGTCGGGCCCGGCGTAGAGCGCGTTCGACAGCGAGCTGTCGCGCTGCAGCTCCGGGTCCGCCATGCCGCCCATGCCCAGGATCGGCGTGCGCATGCCGATGCCATGGTAGCGCATGAACGAGGCCGCGGCCTGCAGGCCCTGGCCCTCGTCGGGCAGCAGCACGGTGGCCGCGCCGGAGCCGGCGAAGGACGCGTCGAAGGCCTTGGAGCTGTCCTGGATCCCCTCGAAGCTGCGCGGGTAGGCCATCACCGGGCTCAGCGCCACCCCGTGGCGGGAGGCGGACTGCTCGGCGGCCGTGCGGGCGACCCGGCCCAGCGGCGTCTCGGGGTAGTAGAGGCCCACGCCCGTCCAGCCCTGCCGGGCGGCGTGCGACAGGATCCGGTCGGCCTCGGAGGTGGCCAGCAGGCCCGCCACCCAGACGTTGCCGCCGCCGGCCGAGGGGGTGTTGGAGAAGGCGACGACGTTCAGCCCCGCGGCGCAGAGCTGCAGCGTCTTGCCGCCGGGGGC
>CAXGVP010000093.1:0-9406 GCA_964013055.1 uncultured Albimonas sp. | reverse complement strand
GCTTCGCGGCGATCTCGGCGGCGGTCCCCCGACGATCCCGTCGCAGGCGGCAGGCGAGGTCGATCCAGGCGCGGGCGGCGTCCGGGACGGCCGAGGCGCTGGAACGGTTGGCCAGCGCCGCCGATTCGATTGCGACGCAGCCATTTCCAGACGGTCCGGGTCGAGACGCCCAGCGCTCCGGCGATCTGCGGGCGGGGCGTCCCGCGGCGCGTCGAGCGACCATCGGGGCGCGAGCATGCACGATCGTGCGCGCAGTCTGGTGGGGGTTCTTCATTCGCTCGGGTCCCGGCTCCTGGTTTGGCGAACGGAGCCTGATCCCGAACCGGGAGAACGACCTTGCGAGATTTCACAGCTCGCCCCCGCCGTCAGCCGTCCCCGTCCCGGCGCGAGGCGAAGCGGCTGAGCGCGTAGGAGAACCGCGCCAGCTCGGCGGTGCGCCGGGATTCCTCGGGGTAGACGTCGCGCCCTTCGGCGATCGCCTCGGCCGAGCGGGACAGCCGCTCGAACGGCCGCGCGATCAGCCAGCCGAAGACGAAGGTCGCGACCAGGAACGCCGCAGCGGCCAGCGCGATCGCGAGGTCCAGCCGCGCGGTCGCCGCCTGCCGCTGCTCGGCGAGGAGCTGCGGGTCGATGCGCGCGATCAGGCTCCAGCCGAAGGAGGGCAGGTCGCGGTAGCTCAGCGAGGGCACCACCGCCGAGAGCGAGGCGACCCCGTCGGGCCAGGTCTCGACCACCGCCGACTGGGCCCCGACCGAGGCCGCGCGCATGCTGGCGAGGTTCATGCGCTCGCTCTGCAGGTCTGGCGGTCCGACCACCACGACGCCCTGGCGGTCGACGACCACGGCCTCGATCCCGACCATGGCGGCGGTTTCGGCGAGGTAGGCCCGCGCCCAGGCGAAGTTGACGTGGAAGCCCACCACCCCGACCGCCTGCCCGTCCGCGCCGGGGATCGGCGCGGCCAGGTCGAGAACCCGCGGCGGGGCGCCGTCGGGGCCCGCCGGCAGCAGGCCGGCCAGCAGCTTGGCCTCGTGCACGTCGCCGGCGAAGGGGCCGCGCAGGCCCGCGTCGAACCAGGGGCGCCCGGCCACCGAGGCGCCCTCGAGCATGCCCAGGGAGGCGGCCGTCACCGTCCCGTCCAGCGCCGCGATGCCCGCCCAGGAGATCCGCTCCCCGTCGCCCACGATCAGGTCCAGCGCCGCGCGCGCCTGCGCGCCCTCGTCCGGCGAGACGCTGGGCGCGAGGGCGGCGACGTCGCGCCAGTCGGTATGGATCGCGCGCACGAACAGCCGCCCGACCGCGTTGGCGCGCTGGAGCGTGACCTCCTGGAGGACCGCGCGCTCCAGCCTCGCGCCGGCGTCGCGCCCGGCCAGCGCCAGCCCCGCGCCCAGCGCGCCGGCGGCGACGAGGGCGAAGACAAGCAGTTGAAGGAAAAGGGGGGGACGCAACGCTGCCGAAGCCATGGGGGACTCGCTCCTCTCGATACCCCCCGAGCCTGCCTGCGCCCTCCGCCCTGCGCCAGCCCCCCGACGCGGGTTCGGCCTGCGACCGGTTCCGCCGTGGCCTCCGGCCGCCCGGTCGTCGCGGGGGCGCGCGTTCGCGCGTCGCCCCCTGCCCGCGGCCGGAGGCCTTGCGGAGGGCGGAGCGCGGACGGCTGCGCCTCGGCGGAGGGGCGCAGGAAAATGGCCGGCGCGGGCGCCGGCCAGGTCGTCTCTCGCGGCTGGGGATCCGGGACCCCGGCGGCGACGAGGCCGCGCGGGGCCGGAGCGCTCAGTGGCAGTGGTAGGGCTGGGAGCCGGCGTGGCATCCCGCGGAATTGGTTCCGCCCGAGTGCGCCAGCGCAGGCGACACGGAGGCGGCCGCAAGCAGCGCCACGGCGATGGCTTTTCCAATCGACGACATAATGGATCTCCCCAAAGGCGCCTGCGAGGCCGCAGGCGCCCCTGAGGAACATATTAACGCTTCCTTAACAACCCTGCCGGGTCACCGCCCCCGGATCCGCGGGTCCAGCGCGTCGCGCAGGCCGTCGCCGATGTAGTTCACCGACAGCACCGTCAGCGAGATCGCGAGGCCGGGCCAGATCACCCGGTCGGGCGTCAGCGTCATGAAGTTCGCGCCGTCGTAAAGGAGCCGGCCCCAGGTGGGGAAGTCGGAGGGGAAGCCGAGGCCGAGGAAGCTCAGCGCGCTCTCGGTGATGATGGCGTTGGCGACGCCCAGCGTGGCCGAGACCATGATCGGGCTCAGCACGTTGGGCAGGATGTGGCGCAGGATGATGCGGCGGGAGGGCGTGCCGATGGACTTGGCGGCCAGCACGAATTCGCGTTCCTTAAGGGCCAGCACGTCGCCGCGCACGATGCGGGCGGTCTGCATCCAGGAGGTGATGCCGATCACGAAGACGATCAGGATGAAGATGCCCGACTCCGGCCCGAAGGCGGTGCGCAGCATGTCCCGGAACAGCATGATGATGACCAGCAGCAGCGGCAGCAGCGGCAGGGCCAGGAACAGGTCGGTGAAGCGCATCAAGGGCCCGTCGAGCCGGCGGAAATAGCCCGACAGCACCCCGATCAGCGTGCCCACCAGCAGCGACAGCAGCATCGCGGTGACCCCCACGGCGAGCGACACCTGCCCCCCCGCGATGATCTGGGCCAGCATGTCCCGTCCGAGGTTGTCGGTCCCAAGCGGATGCTCCCAGCTCATCAGCTGGTTCTTGGCGCGGATGTCGAGCTTCTGGGGGTCCACGTCGTGCAGGAACGCCCCCAGCGTGCACAGCGCGATGATGAACACGAACACCGCCATCCCCGCCAGCGCCCCGCGGTGAGAGGCGAACTGGCGCCACACGTCCGACCATTGCGAGCGGTGCTTCGGCATCTCCGGCGCGGCGACGAGGGCGGGGCCGCCCGCGGGGGTGGCGCCTCCGGCGGGGATCGGCTGGTCAGTCATAGCGGATCCTCGGGTCCAGGATGCCGTAGAGCAGGTCGGCGATCAGGTTGAACAGCACGATCAGCACCGCGAAGATGAAGGTCAGCGTCTGCACGGTGGGGATGTCGCCGCCCTCGATGGCGCCGATCAGCAGCTGGCCGAGGCCGTTCACCTTGAAGATCTGCTCGGTGATGATCGCGCCGCCGAAGACCTGCGGCAGGTTCAGCGCCAGCACCGTGACCACCGGGATCAGCGAATTGCGCATGACGTGGACCAGCACCACCACGCGCTCGGTCATGCCCTTGGCGCGCGCGGTGCGCACATAGTCCTGCCCGAGGTTGTCGAGCATGGACGCCCGCATGAACCGGCTGATCTGCGAGGCGTTGTAGAGGCCCAGCACCATCGTCGGCATGATCATCTGCTTGATCTGGTAGACGAAGCTGTCCCAGTCGGTGACCCGGTGCGTGGTGTCGTAGATCGAGGGGAACCACTCGAGGTTCACCGAGAAGATCACGATGAACAGAAGGCCCGTGAAGAAGGTCGGGATCGAGAAGCCCACCATCGAGAACAGCGTCCCGAACTGATCGAACCAGGAATATTGCCGGTAGGCCGAGATCACCCCGATCGGGATCGCGATCAGCGCCCCGATCACGTAGCTCATCCCCACCACCCAAAGGGTCTGCGGCATGCGCTGGACGATCAGGTCCACGACCGGAGACCGCGTCTGCCACGACAGGACGCGCAGCCGGTCGCCGTCGCCGAAACTCCAGCCGGTCCACTGCTCGATCAGGTTCAGGGGCTCGTTGACGAAGAACTGGATCAGCCACTTCCAGTAGCGCACGGCGAAGGGCTCGCCGAGGCCGAGGCTCATGCGGATCTTCTCGCGCACCTCGGGGGGGATGGTCAGCGGCAGCTGCGCCGTCGGGTCCGAGGGGGCGAGGTCGAGGATCGCGAAGATGATGAAGCTGATCGCCAGGAGCGCGGGAACCGCGAAAGCGAGCCGTCTGAGGGTGTAGGTCAGCATGTGCGTCTCTGGGACTCGGCCTGGGCCGGAGGGCGCGGGCCCCCGGACTGCCCCCGGCAGGGGCGGAGGGGGAGGGGCGGCGCCCCTCCCCCGGGGCTCAGGTCCGTCCGATCACTCGGCGCGGGTCCAGTCGGCGATGTTCCACAGCTCGGAGTCCCACTCGTTCATCTTGACCCCCTCGAGGGTCACGGCATGGGCCGAGACGCCGCCGCGGTGGATCAGCGGGATGATCGCGCCGGACTCCATCAGCATGTCGTTCATCTTGATCGCGAGCTCCGCGCGCTTCTCGAGCTCGGCCGTGCCGGCCATCTCGGCCACCAGCGCGTCGTACTCCTCGGAGCAGAAGCGGGGCATGTTGGCGCCCAGCCAGTTGGTCTTCGGCGACGGGATCTCCGAGCAGCGCCAGGAGGCCATGTAGGCCTCGGGGTCGGTGCCGTCGAAGTTGTTGGTGTACATCTCCAGGTCCGCGTAGAACTTCTGGAACGTGTCCGGCGAGGACGGGTCGCCGCCGAAGAACACCGAGGCCGAGACGTTGCGCAGCTCGGTCTCGACGCCGATCTCGGACCACATCTGCTTGAGCAGCGCCTGGGTGCCCTGGCGGACCGAGTTGGTCGAGGTCTGGAACAGGATCGAGAGCCGCACCCCGTCCTTCTCGCGCACCCCGTCGGAGCCCAGAACGTAGCCGGCGTCATCCAGCAGCTTGTTGGCCGCGTCGATGTCCGGCGTCTTGCACCAGTCGTTGTTGGTGGAGTTGTAGACCTCCGGCGCCGGCAGCACGTTGCAGGTCACCTGCCCCGCGGCGCCGTAGCCGGCCTCGACCAGGATCTCGCGGTCGATGGCGAGCGACAGGGCCTTGGTCACCGCTGGATCGGTCAGGAACGGATGCGCGCCGCCCTCGAGCGTGGAACGCGCGTCGCCCAGCGCCGGGTCGGGGTTGGAGAAGTTGGTGTGGATGCGCTCGACCGAGGTGCCGAAGGCCGAGACCACCGTGCCTTTGCCCGCGGCGGCCATCTGGGTGAGGATCTCGGGCTCGACCTGGAGGTTCCAGGCGTAGTCGAACTCGCCCGTCTCGAGCACCGAGCGCGCGGCCGCGGCCGCGTCGCCGCCGCCCTTGAACACCACCGTCGAGAACGCCGGCTTGGCGGCGTCGCGGTAGTGGGGGTTGGGGGCGAAGACCACCACGTCGTTGGGCTTGAACTCGGACACCACATAGGGGCCGGTGCCGTGGGGGCCGAAGTTGGCGTCGGTGCACTCGGGGGCCTTGGCGCCCATGCAGTCGGCGAACTGGGCCTTCTGCAGGATCGGCGACTGGGCGCCGACGAAGGGACCATACGGGAAGGGCTTGGCGACGGCGAAGGTGACCTTGACGGTCAGCGGGTCGATGACCTCGACGCTCTCGACGTCGGTGAAGGCCGCGACCTGCTGGCAGCCGCCGCTCTCATCCATGCAGTAGGCGGCGGTGAAGGCCACGTCCTCGGCGGTGAAGTCGGTGCCGTCGGACCACTTGATGCCGGGCTTCAGCTTCCAGGTGATCGACTTGAGGTCCTCGGACACCCCGCCGTTCTCCAGCGTGGGGATCTCGTCGACCAGCCAGGGCGTCATGGTCCCGGTCTCGTCGTAGCGGGCCAGAGGCTCGAGCACGAGGGACGAGCCCTCGACGTCCTTGGTGCCGCCCGACAGGAACGGGTTCAGGATCGAGACGGCCTGCCAGTAGATGATGTTGAGCTGGCCGTCGGCGCCGCGTTCGGCCTGGGCGGGGGCGGCGCCGGCGAGCAGCGCCGCCGCGCAGGCGCCCGCGAGCAGTTTGTGGGTCGCTTTCATGATCTCTTCCTTCTCTCCCTGTTGATGGAAGCGGTCCGGATTGTTCCCGGTATCCGCATGGAAGCTCGGGTCATTCCGAAAGGTGGCAGGCGGCGAAATGGCCGTCCGACAGCTTGCGGAAAGCGGGCGTCTCGACCGCGCAGCGGTCGAAGGCATGGGGGCAGCGCGTGCGGAACCGACAGCCCGAGGGCGGGTTCGCGGGGCTCGGCACGTCGCCGGTCAGGATGATCCGCCGGCGGGTCGCCTCGCGCCTCGGGTCCGGCTCGGGCACGGCCGACAGCAGGGCCTGCGTGTAGGGGTGCGTGGGGACGGAGTAGAGCTTTTCGCGCGGCGCGAGCTCCACCACCCGGCCGAGATACATGACCGCCACCCGGGTCGCCATGTGGCGCACCATGGAGAGGTCGTGGGAGATGAAAAGATAGGTCAGGCCAAGCCGTTGCTGGAGGTCCTCCAGCAGGTTGACCACCTGCGCCTGGATCGAGACGTCGAGCGCGGCGATCGGCTCGTCGCAGACGATGAACTCGGGGTCGAGGGCCAGCGCCCGCGCGATGCCGATGCGCTGGCGCTGGCCGCCGGAGAACTCGTGCGGGTAGCGGTTGGCGAAGCTGCGGCGCAGGCCGACGGCGTCCATCAGCTCGTAGACGCGGGCCTGCATCGCGTTGCGCGAGAGGCTCAGGTGCTCGGTCAGCGGCTCGGAGATGATGCCCGACACGTTCATCCGCGGGTTCAGCGAGGCCTGCGGGTCCTGGAAGATCATCTGCATCTTGCGGCGGCGCGCGCGCAGGGTCTCGCCTTCGATATGGGTGATGTCCTCGCCGTCGAGGATCACCCGGCCCCCGGTGATCGGGGTCAGGCGCAGGATGGCGCGGCCGGTGGTGGACTTGCCGCAGCCGGATTCGCCGACGAGGCCCAGGGTCTCGCCCTTGCGGACCTCGAAATTCACCTCGTCCACCGCCTGCACCGCGCCCACCTGGCGGCGCAGCAGGCCCTTGTGGATCGGGAAATGCACCGAGAGGTTCTGCACCCGCAGCAGCGGCTCGGCGGTCGCGGCCTCGGGCGGGTCGAGTGCGGCGAGGGTCATGCCGGGGCCTCCGTTTCCGCCTCGGGCGGGGTCCACCAGCAGGCGGCGCGGTGGCCGGGCGCCCCGCAGGGTTCGAGCTTCGGATCGGCCGCGAGGCACCTGTCGAACGCATGCGGGCAGCGCGGCGCGAAGGAGCAGGCCGAGGGCGTCTCCATCAGCACCGGCGGCTGGCCGGGGATGGTGCGCAGGCGCTGGGGGCGGTCGCCCTCCAGGTGCGGCATCGTCTCCAGCAGGGCGCGGGTGTAGGGGTGGCGGGGGTCCTCGAAGATCTCGAGGACGGGCCCCTCCTCCACGATGCGGCCGGCGTACATCACCGCCACGCGGTCGGCGATGCCGGCGATCACGCCGAGGTCGTGGGTGATCCACACGATCGCCGCGCCGAGGCGCTGGCGAAGGTCCTTCACCAGTTCGATGATCTGGGCCTGGATGGTGACGTCGAGCGCGGTGGTCGGCTCGTCGGCGATGACCACGCCCGGCTCGCAGGCCAGCGCGATGGCGATCATCACCCGCTGGCGCATGCCGCCCGAGAACTGGTGGGGATAGTCGTTCAGCCGCGCCTCGGGCGACGGGATGCCGACCATCGCCAGCAGCTCGGCCGCGCGTTTGCGGGCCTCGGGCTTCGACAGCTTCAGGTGCTTGCGCAGCGGCTCCATGATCTGGAAGCCCACCGTGAACACCGGGTTGAGCGAGGTCATCGGGTCCTGGAAGACGAAGCCGATCTCGCCGCCCCGCAGCCGCCGCAGCGCCTTGGGGTTCATGGCGTCGACGTCCTGGCCGCGGAAGCGCACCGTGCCGCCGATGCGCCGGGCCGGCGGGCTCGGCAGCAGCTGCAGCGCGCTCATCATGGTCACGGACTTGCCAGAGCCGCTTTCCCCCACCACGCCCAGCAGCTCGCCGGGGCGGAGGTGGAAGGACACGCCGTTGACCGCGTGCACCGCGCCGTCGCGCGTGTCGAAGACGGTCTCGAGGTTCTCGACCTCGAGCACGGGCGCCGCGTCCGCGCCCTCCGTCGACAGCGAGCTCGCCGGGGCCCCGTCAGCCAAAGGCATCCCGTCCCGGCGCTTGGGCGTCGGCCGTTCGCATGGTTCTGTTTTCCCTGTCGGACCCAGTTTTTTCGGGTTCTGCAGGTTTCAGACAATACCAATACAGGGGATGCCGCAACGCAAAACAGCGGCCGTCGGGCGAATTATCGATAATGTGAGGACGCCCTGGCGTCAGCCGCCTGCCGGCGGTCGAAACCGGGGCTCGGGGCGCTTGACCGCACGGCGGGGGGGCGGCGCAGGCTGCCCGGCGTCGTCCCTGCCAGGAGCCCCCCGGATGCCCGTGACCTACACCCCGCGCGAGATGCTGGCGAAGCTGGTGGGCTTCGACACGGTCAGCGCCAAGTCGAACCTGGAGCTGGTGCATTTCGCGAAGGACTATCTCGAGGGTCACGGCGCGCGCGTCCACCTGATGCCCGACGAGACCGGCGAGAAGGCGGGCCTTCTGGCCAACATCGGCCCCGAGGTTCCCGGCGGCATGGTCCTGTCGGGGCATACCGACGTGGTGCCGGTGGAGGGCCAGGCCTGGAGCACGGACCCGTTCTCGGTCGTCGAGCGGGACGGGCGGCTCTACGGCCGTGGGACCTGCGACATGAAGGGGTTCGACGCGCTGGCGCTGTGCGCCGCCGCCGAGGCCGCGACGGCGGGGCTGAAGCGGCCGCTGCAGATCGCCTTCTCCTTCGACGAGGAACTGGGCTGCCGCGGCGCGCCGCCGCTGGTGGCGGAGATGCGAAAGGTCCTGCCCCCGGCCTGCGCCGTGATCGTGGGGGAGCCGACGATGATGGGCGTGGTCTCGACCCACAAGGGCGGGGCGGGGTTCACCACCTTCGTGCACGGGGTCGAGGTGCATTCCTCCCAGGTGCACAAGGGGGTCTCGGCGGTGATGACCGCGGCGCGGCTGGTCGCCTGGCTCGAGGACCGGATGGCCGAGAACCGGGCGAAGGCGGAGGCCGCGCCCTACGCCGAGGCCGCGGGCTTCGAGCCGCCCTGGACGACGCTGCATGTGGGCATGTTCCACGGCGGCACGGCGGGGAACATCACGGCGAAGGACGCCTGGTTCTCGACCGACATCCGGGTGGTGCCGCCGGAGCTGCCGGCCGACTGGGCGCAGCGCTACATCGCCGAATGCGCGCGGCTGGAGGCGGAGATCCGCAGGATCCGCCCCGAGGCGCGGATCGACCCGCAGCCGCGCCTGCCCGTGCCGCCCTGCCGGCGCGAAGCCAATGGCGAGGCCGAGCGCGTGGCTCGCACGATCACCGGCGACAACGCCGAGCGGGCGGTCGCCTTCGGCACCGAGGCGGGGTTCTTCCAGGAGGGCGGCTACTCGACCATCGTCTGCGGGCCGGGCGACATCGCCCAGGCCCACCAGCCCGACGAGTTCCTCGAGGCCGACCAGCTCGACAAGGGCGAGGCGTTCATGAAGCGGCTGGTAGGGATGCTGGCGGCCTGAGGGCCGGGTTCCCCGGCCCACAGGCGCCCTGCGGGCGGGCTTGGCGGGGCCGGCGCGGGGGGCGAGGGGCGGCG
>CAXGVP010000092.1:0-9527 GCA_964013055.1 uncultured Albimonas sp. | reverse complement strand
CCGCTGGGCGGGGCCGACCTCAACCTGATCGTCGACGTCTCCGAGCCCGCCTTCCTGCCGGCGATCCTCGCCGACCTCGCGGCCGACGACTGGCGTGCGCGGCTCGCCGCCCGCCGCTCCACCCGCCGCGGGCGGGTGGACGGGGTGATGGAGCTGTCGCAGCCCCTCCACCGTCGCTTCCATCTGGTGCTGCTGGAGGCCGTCTGCCGCGAGCCCGGGTTTCCGCGCGTCGACCCCGACAAGCTGGTGGGCATGGGCCTGGTCCTGCGGCGCGAGACCTCCGCAGGCCCCCGCGGCTGGATGCGCCAGGCCGGGCAGGGGCGCGGCTGGCTGCCGCTGGCCGGGGCCGAGACGCTCGACCCCGATCCCGCCGCCGCCGCCGTGGTCCCCGAAGGCGCGCCCCGCGCCGCCCGCGCCCTCGACCGCCTGCTGGCCGAGCGGCGCGGGACCGCCCCGCGGCTGACGGAAGAAATCGCCCCCCTCTTCGTCGCCCCGCCCGAGGTCTGCGCCGCGCGCCGCCGCACCATCCTCTACGGCCTGGCGCCGGTGACCTCGGCCGAGACCACGCCGGCCCCGCCGCCGCTGGAGGGGGTCTCGCCGGCCGAGAACCGGCGGCTGACGCAGCACTTCTCGCCCTATCTCAAGAAGCGCTCCGAGGGCGCGATGCCCCGCGCGGGCCAGCTGCTGGATCCGGAGTGGCGGCCGCTCGACCTCTCGGCCGCCGAGGGGGACGACCGCAGGCTCTACCGGTTCGCGATGCTGCTGCGGCAGCTCTCGACCGAGCTGGGGGCGTTCGGCGAGGGCGAGGCCGCGGGCCGGCTGCGCGAGCGTCTCGACGCCCTGCAATTGCCGATGCGCCTCGATCGCTTCGGGCGGCCGGTCGAGACCCTCGGCGCCGCCGAGTTCTGCGAGCAGGCGGTCGAGATCCTGGTCGCGGAAAGCCCCAACGCGTCCGGCCTGCGGATGCCCTGGCGCTGGCCGGAGATCGACCAGGCGGAGGAGGACGCGCTCCTCTCCCTCGCCCGCGCCTGCCTGACCGAGCGTTTCGCCGAGGTGGCCCCGGAGCAGCCCAAGTTCGACGACGACGCCGCCCGATACCGCGTGCGCGCCTTCTGCCGGGTGACGGGCCACGAGACCTGCCCCCCGAAGCTGGTGTGGAGCGCGGAGTCCGAGCCGTTCCGGATCCGGCCGTGGTGGGACTCCGATGCGCCGCCGACGCGGGTCTCGCTGCCCGACATCTCGCAGGCCCGGCAGGTGAAGCCCGGCGTCGCCTTCGCCATGCCGCCGGCGCTCGCGAACCTGCTGCAGGCGGACATGAAGAAGCTCAAGGACGGGGAGAAGTCGGGCGGCGGGTCGATGGAGATCGGGTGGCTGTGCTGCTTCTCGATCCCGATCATCACCCTCTGCGCCTTCATCGTGCTCAACATCTTCCTGAGCCTGTTCAACATCATCTTCCAGTGGCTGCTGTGGATCCGCATCTGCCTGCCGTTCCCGAAGAGGAGCGGGGGATGAGCGGTCCGCGTCCCACCCTGTCGCGGCCCGTAGGCCCGCGTCCCTCGATCGGCTGGCCGCTGCTGCCGGTTCCGAACGCGGACGGCGGGCTGGAGTGGCCCACGCTCGACGCCTCGGTGCGCCAGTCGATCGAGATGATCCTGCGCGTGACCCCCGGCGAGCGGCTGATGCGCCCCGCCTTCGGCGCGGGGCTGGAGGCGCTGGTCCACCAGCCCAACACGCTCGAGACCCGCGCCCGCGCCCAGGCCGCCATCCTCGACGCCCTGCGCCGGCACGAGCCGCGGATCCTGCTCGACGCCGTCGCGGTCGATCCCGGTGCGGACGAGCGCGAGTTGCTGATCACCCTCTCCTATCGCCTGCGGCCCACGGGAACGCCCGTGACCCTGACCGCCCGCGCGCCCGTCGGAGGAGCCTGATGCCGATCCGTCCCCCCGCCCTCGACGACCGCGGCTTCGACGATCTCGTCGCCGACCTGCTGCGCCGGATCCCCGCCCACACGCCCGAGTGGACCCATGCGCGCGAGGGCGATCCCGGCCGGGTGATGATCGACCTGTTCGCGTGGCTGGCGGACACGATCCTCTACCGCGCCAACCTGATCCCCGAGCGTCAGCGGCTGGCCTTCCTGCGCCTGATCGGCGCCGGCCTGCGCCCCGCCGCCCCCGCCTCCGGCCTGCTGGCCCTGTCGCTGGAGGACCGCGCGGCGGTGGCCCCCGCGCTGGTCCCCTCCGGGCCTCTGGTGGAGAAGCCGGTGGCGTTCGCGGCGCGCACCGAAACCCTGGTCCACGCCGTCGAGGGCCTGTGCGTCCTCAAGCGCCGCCCCGACCCCGACGAGCAGGCCGCGCTGGACGAGCTGCTGCCCGACCTGCAGGAGCTTTACGGCCTTGCGACCCGCCCCTCCGGCTACGTCTCGACCCCGGTGTTCCAGCAGGGCGCCGGCGCCCGCGACGTCGCCGCCGAGACCACCGACGGCGCGCTGTGGATCGCGCTTCTGGCAGCGTCTCCCGCGCCTGCTCACCTGGACGCCGTGCGGCTGGAGCTGGGCGGCGGCGCCGACGGCCGCCGGCGGGCGATCTCGATGGGGCTGGCGCCCGTGCCGACGCCTCCCGGTCCGCTGGAGGAGGTCGGCCCCGGTCGCCGCATTCCCCATCGCTGGGAGGTCACCACGCCCGACGGCGGCCGCCTGCCGCTGCAGGTGCTCTCGGACGGCACGTCCACGCTTCGCAAGACCGGGGTGATCCGGCTGCTGCTGCCCGGCGCCGACGACATCGGGGCGCCGACCAACGACGTGCTCTCGGACCATCAGGCCGGGGTCGGCGACCGCCCCCCGCGGCTGGACGACGAGGACGCCGCCGCGCGGCTGGTGTGCTGGCTGAAGCTGACCCCCGATCCGGCCCTGCGCCTGACCTCGCTGCCGCTGGCCTGGGCAGGGATCAACGCCGTCGAGATCGAGCAGCTTCGGTCCCACGGCCGTCGCACGCTGGGACAGGGGACCGGCGCCTCGGACCTGGAGCTGAGCCTCGGCGCGACCTCGGTCGAGCCCGCCACCCTGCGCATCGAGGTGGAGGAGGAGGAGGGCCTGCGCCCCTGGCGCCAGGTCGCCGACGTGGGCTCCGCCCCCGCCGGCGCCCGGGTCTATGCGCTGGACGCCGAGGCGGGTGTGATCCGCTTCGGCGGCGGCGTGCGGGGCATGGCCCCGGCCGCCGGGCGGCAGGTGCAGGCGGCCTTCATGCGCTCGGGCGGGGGGGCTGCGGGGAACCTTCCGGCGGGGGCGATCTCGGCCGTGACCCGGCCCGCTGGCGCGCCCCGGCTGAAGGTCGCGCAGCCGCTGCCCACGCTGGGCGGCGCGGATGCCGAGAGCCTGGCCGAGGCCGAGCGCCGGCTGCCGGCGGTCCTGCGCCACTCCGACCGCGCGGTGACGGCGGAGGATTATCGCGAGCTGGCGCTGGCGACCCCCGGGGCCGGGATCGGCCGGGTGGAGGTGCTGGAGCGGTTCGATCCCAACGACCGCTTCGTGCGGGCGCCCGGCGCCGTCTCGGTGATGGCGATCCCGCGCCGGGCCGGCCTGCTGGGGCCTGCGCCCCGCGCCGACCGGCCGACGCTGGAGGCGGTGCACGACTGGCTCGACGCCCGCCGGCCGCTGGCCACGCAGCTGTTCGTGGTGGGGACGGACTACGTGCCGGTGGGGGTCTCCGCGGCCGTCGAACTGAGCGACGGGGAGACCCGCGAGCAGGTGCTCGACGCCGTCTCCAACGCCATCCGCGCGCATCTGTGGGCGCTGGCGCCGGGCGGCCCGGACGGGCGCGGCTGGCCGCTGGGCCGGGCGCTGGACGACCGCGAGATCGAGGTCGCCGTCGGCCGCGTCCCCGGCGTGCGCGCCGTGGCCCCCGCGCGCCTCTTCCTGCGCGACCCCGCCGCCGGAGGCGCCTGGCGCCCCGTGCCGGAGGACGCCACCGGCCGCGCCCGCCTGCGGCTGGAGCGCTGGCAGCTTCCGGAACTCGCCATGCTGGCGGTGGCCGAGGGCGACGCGGCCTCGACCACGCTGCCGCCGGCCTCGTCGGCGGGGGATGACTCGATCGCCGTGCCCGTCGTGCCGGAGCTGTGCTGATGGACGTCAACGGCCTGCGCACCTGGCCCCTGATGGACCGCGCCGCCCTCGGGCTGGCGCGGGAGGGCGAGCTCGCGCCGCGAGACGTCGCCTGGGAGGCTGGCTGCGCGGGGCTGAGGCTGGCCCGTCGGCAGGCCGCGCCCGTGCTGTCGGAGGACCTGGCCTGGGCGCGCAGCGCCGCCGCGGGGCCCTCGCCGGTCTGCGATCCGGCGGGGTCCTGGGCGTGGTGGGATGGCGAAGGGCTGCGCTCGGGCGGCTTCCGCCCCGGCTCGGCGCCGCTGGCGATCCCGGACGAGATCCCGCCCGGCGTGCTGCGCCCCCACGACCTCGCCTTCGGGACCGACGACGTCCTCTACGTCGCCCGCAACGGCGCGGTGACCCTGGTCGACCGGCGGGAGCGCTGGGCGCCGGCCCGCGTCGCCCATCCCGATTTCGACGTCCGCCGCCTGAGCCCCGCGCCCGACGGCGGCGCCTGGGCGCTGGACCGCTCCCGCGGGCAGGTCGCGCGGCTGCTGGGCCGGCCGCTGCGGGTGACGGGCGCCCGCCCCGGCCCCTCCGATGAGATCTTCCAGCCGGTCGAGCCCAACCCCGACCCGCCCCGCCTGGTCCCGCTGCCTCAGGCGCGCCTGCCTGCCGGGCGCGAGGCCGCGCTGATCGCCGGCTCCCCCGCCGGGCGCCTCGCCTTGGTCGCCTGGCGCGACGGGGGCCAGCCCGCGGAGCTGTGGGAGCTTGCCGAGGGCCGCCTGGTCCTGCGCTTCGCGATGGAGGGCGTGCGGCGGCCGGTCTCGATGGCGTGGGTGGGCGAAACCTCCGTGGCGGTGATGGTCTCGGATGGGGAGGCCGTCGGCCCGCAGGCGCTGGTCTACGAGGTGGACGCGGCGCTGTCGGGCGCGGGGCTGGCGCGCCCGCTGGGGGCGGTGCACCGGGTGCTCTCGCCGTTCCTGCCGGCGTTCTGCAATGCGCTGGACGCCACGCCCCGCTACCTGGCCGCCGACCCGGGCGCCGAGGCGCCCGCCTCGCTCCGCGCCCTTCGCCCCCTTTCCCTTGCCAGCTTCGCGCGGCGGGGCGCCGTGCGGGCCTCGGTGATGGACGGGGGCTCGGACGGGTTCGTGTGGCACCGCGCGGCCTTCGAGGCGGAGGTCCCCGACGGGACCGGCGCGATCCTGTGGGCCCATGCCTCCGAGGACCCCACGCCGCCCCCTGCGCCCGGAGCGCCGGACGCGCCCGACTGGGCCCCTCACCTGATCGGCCGCGCCGGCGCGGCGGAGGTCGCCCCGGACGCGCCGCGGGCGGCGGCGACCGGCCGCGCCTCGGAGCCGGACTATCATGAGGGCGTGCTGGAGGGCGGTCTCCCCCATTCCCTGCTGCTGCAACGCCCCGGCCGCGCGGTGCGGCGGCTGGCGGGGCGGTTCCTGCATCTGCATCTCGAGCTGATCGGGGACGGGCGCTCGACGCCGCAGATCGCCGCGCTGCGGATGCTGGGCGGGCGGTTCAGCTACCGCGACCGCTACCTGCCGGCGATGTTCCACGAGACGCTCTCGGGCGCCGAGGCCGCCGCCGCCGGGCCCGCGACCCCTGCGGATTTCATGGAGCGGCTGCTCGCCCTCTTCGAATCCCGCTTCACCGAGATCGAGGACCGCATCGCCGCCGCCTGGCTGCTGACCGATCCGGCCGCGACGCCCGAGGACGCGCTGCCCTGGCTCGCCTCCTGGGTCGGCATCCCCGAGATCCCCGGCGAGGCCCCCGCCCGGATGCGCGAGCGGCTGAAGGCCGCCCCCTGGACCGCCCGCCTGCATGGAACCTCCGGCGGCGTGCTGGCGGCGCTGGAGCTGGCCACGGGGGGGATCACGGTCACCGGCGCCCCCATCGACCCGCTGGGCGAGGCGCCGGCCCCCGGCGCCCTGGCGCTCGCCCGCGACGGGGATGCGGCGCACCGGGTGCTGACGCTCGGCCTCGCCGATCCGCGCAACGGGGGGGAGGCGGCGTTCCTCTTCGGCGGCGGGGTGACGGGGGGCGAGATCGTGATGGTCGAGGGGTTCCGCCTGCGCCGCACCTTCGCGACCATCCTGGGCGCCGACCTGAGCGATCGCGACGACCCGCTGACGCTGGGGGGGGAGCCCTCGGGCAACTCCATCGTCGGCGACACGCTGATCCTGGGGACCCGGCGGGCGCGCCGTCTGCTGACCGCGCTGACCGCCGCCACCCCGCGGGGCCGCAGGCAGGTGGAGGCGTTCCTGGACCGCCTCGCCCATCGCGCGCTGGTGCTGGTGCGCGAGAGCGCCTCGACCCGCGACGTCGAGCGGCTGGCCGAGGTCGCCCGGGCCGAGGCCCCCGCCCATGTCGAGGTCGAGGTGCTTCCCGTCGACCGCCCGCTGCGCGTCGCCGTCGCCTCGCTTGTGGGCATCGACACCTACCTGGCCCCGCCCGAGGCCGCGAAGCCGGCCCGGCTGGATCGCCACACGCGCCTCGCCGACGGGGACGTGATCGCGGGCTTCGGGCGGCTCGACGCCCGCGCCGAAGGGCCCGCGCCGCGGCCGCCCGTGGCCGTGCTCGACGGCCCCGCCTTCGTGGGGCTGGGGCGGGAGTTCCGGCTCTCGTCCGCCCGCTCCGCCGCCTTCGGAGGGCGCGACGTCGCCCGCAGCATCTTCCTCTGGGATTGAAGGAGACCTCCCATGCCCGTGTTCAAGCCCAACGAGCCCGTCGTCCAGAAGGAGACGGACGTCCTCGTGGAATCCCGCGGCGACGGCGCGCTGCCGATCGGCCGCCACCGCTTCCGGCTGGTGGTGGTGGACGAGGCGGGCAACGCCTCCGCCCCCGCCTTCCTGGAGGTGATCGTCCAGGACGACCAGGCGCCGACCGCCGTGCTCGACATCCGCGACGTCGAGGGGGTGCGGATCGAGCCGGTGGTGGGGTTCGGATCGAACTTCATCCTCTCGGGCGCGCGGTCGACAGACCTGCCGGCGGGCGGCTCGGGGGTGGCGGAGTATCGCTTCACCCTGGTCGAGGCCTGAGCCATGGCCGAGCTCGTTCCCGGCAGGACCCTGGCCCAGAAAGGCCCCGAGCTGCTGGTGGAGAACCGCCTGAAGGTCGGCCGCTGGCGGTTCCGGCTGGTGGTGGTCGACGGCGCCGGGAACGAGAGCAAGCCGGCCGAACTGGTGGTGCAGGTCGCCGACGACCCCGAGCCGCTGATCAACGACCGCCTGCGGGTGCTGCGCTTCGGGGACCTCTCGACCGACCCGATCCGTCTGTCAGCCGACCCGATCCGCCGCCTGTAACGCCTGGAGGATGCGATGAGCCTGGACGATCCCCTGGTCCCCGCCGACCCGCTCGACGCCGCCCCCGCGGCCGAGCGGGTGAACTACGAGACCGGCATCCTGCTCGACGCCGCCGATTTCCGCGACGAGCAGACGTACCATCGCGGCCGCCTCGCCGCCGCGCTGCGCGCCCTGCACGGGTTCGGCACGCTGGCCGGCCTGCGGGTCCGCGCGCCCGAGGAGGGCGACGGGGAGCTGGAGATCCGGGTGGAGCCGGGCCTGGCGCTCGACCGCGCCGGGCGGCTGATGGAGCTGCCCGCGCCCTGGCGCCTGCGCCTGGCCCGCTGGTTCGACGGGCAGGAGACGGCGGCGCTGCGCTCGATCCTGCACAGCGCGCCGCTGGACCCCTGCGTGGTGGTGGACGTGTTCATCTCGGCCCGCACCTGCGCCACCGGCCTGACGCCGAGCTTCGCCACCGGGCCGTTCGAGGGGCGGGACGCGACCGCGCCCGCGCGGCTGGCCGAGACCCCGCGCCTGACGGTCGTGCCGCGGGCCGAGGCGGACCCGATCCCGAGCCCGCAGACCTTCTGGCCCGCGCCCGGCGCCACGGCCGAGGAGCAGCTGCAGGCGGTGCTCGCCGCCTGGACCCCGCCGGGCGTGCCCGAGCCGCTGGCCGAGCATGTGCTGGGCGAGGACCCGACCGCCGCGCTGCTCGCCCGCGTGGCGATCCCGGTGACGGTGGGCCCCGAGCCCGGCGCCCGGCCGCAGCTGGATCTCACCCTGCGCACGCAGGTGGACAACTCGCTCCGCCCCTTCATCGCCCTTGCGGGGCGCTGGCAGGGGGCGGGACTGGACGCATCGGCCCTGATCGAGCCGTGAAGGAGGACGCGCCATGGCGGACCTGACGAAGGCCGGAGCCCGCACCCTGATCGAGGCCGCCGAGGCGCGCGAGATCGCCCGCCTCGCCCGGCCCGACGACCCCGATCTTCTGGAGCGCGGCGCCATCGAGGACGCGCTGGGCGAGGGGGCGCTGCTGCTCGACGGGCTGCGCCGTCGGCCGCGCTGGTTCGACGGGCGGTTCCTGACCGGCGCCGACCTGACCCGCGACCAGGACTACGTCCGCCAGCGGCAGTCGGACCTGGCCCGCGCCTCCGGCACGGGGGTGACCGAGGGGCTGGAGGTCTCGGCCGCCTCGGACAGCCGCGGCGCGGGGCTTGCGATCGAGCCGGGGCACGGGATCACCCCCTCGGGCGAGCTGGTGATGATCGAGACGCGGCGCGAGGTCGCCCTGCTGGACCTGGGCGAGGTGCGCCGGCTGAACGCGGTGCTGGGCCTGAACCTGGAGCCGCGCCAGCCGCTGGGCCGCCGCTCGGGCCTGTTCATCCTGGGCCTGCGGCCGGTGGAGTGGACGGCGAACGAGATCGCGGCCTATCCGACCTCGATCGGCGGCCGGCGCAAGGTCGAGGACGGGGACGTGATCGAGGCCACGGCCATCACCCTCGTCCCGTGGAAGATCGGCGACAGCGCGGGCCTGGCCGAGGCCCGCCGGCTGGCCGCGCGAGAGATCTTCCTGGGCGAGCCCGCGGGCATGCCCCAGGACATTCTTCCGATCGCCATGGTGGCGCTCGACCGTGGCGCGCTGCGCTGGATCGACCGGGGGCTGGTGCGGCGCGAGACGGGGGCGGACACGCCCCTGCAGGTCAGCCTCGGGGCCCGGCCGCGCGCGCTGGCGGAGGCGTTCCTGATCCAGCACCGCGACCACCTCGCGGACGTGATGGCGGCGCGGGCCGGCGCGGGGCGGGCGGGGGCCTTCACGGCCTCGCAGGCCTTCGCGGCCCTGCCGCCGAGCGGGCCGATGCCGGCCTCGGCGATCCTGCCGCTGGCCGACGGCTTCCGGCAGCTGTGGTTCCCGCCGGAGGTGGAGGTGACGCTCGCCTTCGCGCCCGAGGACGAGCTGGCCGCCATCGCCGAGGAAAGCCTCGCCCTGCCGCCCCTCGACCTCGTGGCCGAGGGCGCGCTGGAGGGCGTCGGCGTCACCGTGATCGCGCCGGTCTCCCGCGCCCGGCTGGCGCGGTTCGAGGCGGCGCTGGCCGGCCTGAGCGTCAGGGCCGCGCCGGGGGCCGAGGCGACGGCGATCCGCAGGCCGGGCGACAGTC